>RFPF01000434.1 GCA_009926295.1 Planctomycetia bacterium | reverse complement strand
CGCCGCCGCCACGAACACCACGAACGGCACCACGCAGCTCTGCCAGGGCCGGTCGGGCCCGAGGTCGGCGGGGGACGATGCTGTCATGGGCGGGCTGCTGCCATGGACTGTCGCGATTCAGGGCACGCGAGTATATTTCAGCCCCTGCCCGCTTGAATGGCCCGTCCGGCGGCCGTTTCCCCGTTTTTCTCCCCGAAGGCGCACCGTTTCCATGGATCTGTCCAAGCTCCGCAACATGGGCATCTCGGCCCACATCGATTCCGGCAAGACGACGCTCTCCGAGCGCATCCTCTACTACGCAGGCCGCATCCACCGCATCCAGGAGGTGAAGGGCGGCGGCGATGGCGCCACGATGGACTACATGGATCTCGAGCGCGAACGCGGGATCACGATCACGAGCGCGGCCACGAGCGTGAAGTGGCACGACTGCGACATCAACCTCATCGACACCCCGGGCCACGTGGACTTCACGGTCGAGGTGGAGCGCAGCCTGCGCGTGCTCGACGGTGCGATCCTCGTGCTGTGCGCGGTGGGCGGCGTGCAGAGCCAGTCGATGACGGTCGATCGGCAGATGAAGCGTTACAAGGTTCCGCGGCTGGCGTTCGTCAACAAGATGGACCGTACCGGCGCGAATTTCCAGCGTGTCGTCAAGCAGCTTCGCGAGAAGCTCGGCACCGACGCGATCCCGATGCAGATCCCGATCGGCGCGGAAGACAAGCTGGAAGGCGTGATCGACCTCGTCACCATGAAGGGCTACTACTTCGACGGCGACAACGGCGAGCACGTGCGCGAGGAGGCCATCCCCGCCGCGTACGAGAAGGCGGCCGCCGAGGCCCGCCACGCGATGCTCGAGGGACTGGCGATGTACTCCGACACGCTCATGGAGAAACTGCTCGCGGATCAGCAGCCGAGCGACGACGACGTTCATGCCGTCGTGAAGGCGGCTGTGCAAAACCAGAGCATCACGCCGGTGTTCTGCGGCTCGGCCTACAAGAACAAGGGCGTCCAGAAGCTCCTCGACGCGGTCGTCCGCTATCTGCCGAGCCCGCTTGAGCGGAACGTGATTGCCAAGAAGTGGGACAAGCCCGACGAGGCCTTCGACCTCGCCCCCGATCCCGCCAAGCCGCTCGTGGCGATGGCGTTCAAGATCGTCGACGATCCCTACGGCCAGCTCACGTTCATGCGGATCTACCAGGGCAAGATCACGAAGGGCGAGGCCTATATCAACCAGCGCACGAGCCAGAAGCAGCGGTTCAGCCGGATCGTGAAGATGCACGCCGACAAGCGCGAGGAGATCGATGCCGGCGAGGCGGGCGACATCGTGGCCGTGATGGGCGTCGATGCAGCGAGCGGCGACACCTA
>RFPF01000433.1 GCA_009926295.1 Planctomycetia bacterium | reverse complement strand
ACCGGCCCCGCGAGCCCCGCGGTGATCGCGCCCACGAGCCCGCCTGCGGCGACGCCGAGCACGGCATCGGGCCGATCCGCCCGCGCGACAGCACGGCCGAAGACCACCTCCAGCCGTGGAACGCCGGATGGTTCGACCGCCACCACCGCCCGCGTTGCCGGAAGCAGCCGGATGGTCACGCCCCGCACGTTCACGTCGGACTGGAATCCTGGGGGCACGACGATGTCCTCGCGGGCACCGATCGCCGCACCTCCGGGCAACGCCACCCACACGGGCTGCCCTTCCTCCATGCGGCGCACGATCACGCCGTCGCCGCCGACGACGCCGAGAGAAGTTCCGGCTGCGGCGGCCGGCGGCTCAGCTCGCGGCATGGCCGGCGGTGCGGCGGACGCAGCTGCCACGGGGGCCGCGATCGCCAGGGCGTCTCCCTGGGGCACCCTCGGCGACGCTGGAGCCGCGTCCGAGGCCGGAGCGGCGGCGGGCGCCGCCGGGGAGGCGGCGACCTGCGGTGGTTGCGCCGGTGCGGCGGGCTCCGGTTCGGCCGACTCGCCATCGGCTGCGACGGGCGCGGGCGGCTCGACGCGGGCCGGAGGCCGGGCTGGCGAGACGTCCGCGGGCTGCGCGGGCGCGGCATCTGCCACCGCGACGACTGCTGCTGCCGGCGGGGCCGGCACCTCCGCGCGTCTGGCTGGCCCGCGGCCGATCGTCTTGAAGAGCACCGCCGCGAGCGTCAGGAGCAGGGCCAGAGCGGTGACCGCCGCAGCCCAGGCCGCCAGCGAGGAGCCTCGGTTCCGCACCGCCGCAGACCGCCGCGATCGGGATCCGTCCGCCACGACCGCGGCGATCTCACGGGCGTTCGCGACCGCTTCCCGGCGCTCGGCGTCGGCGTGCACCGCCGCCGAGTGATGGCCCATCGCCTCGAGGAGCCGGCGCCTGCCCGCCGCATCGAGCGGTGCGCACGCGTGTGGATCCTGCGCCAGTGCGGCGAGCAGGCCGTGGCAGGCCGCGACCTCGGCGAGGTGCATGTCCGAGTCGATGCAGATCCGCTCGAAAGCCTCGAGCCGGTCGTGGTCGAGTGAGTTGTCGAGGTACTCGGCGACCGAATTGGCATCCGCGGCAAGACCGCGGCCCTCGATGCGGGGCGCCGGGATCGTCGGCCGCTCGACGACGCGGCGGATTCGTTCGACGAGGTGCTGGGCGGCCACGCTCGCGGCCACCTTTCCGTCGAGTTCGTGCTGCTCCTCGGGTGGCAGGACGTGGTCGAGCCACGCGAGCAGGGTACGCAGGGTCAGACGCATGGGGACCTCCATCGTTAAGAGTGGCCGGATCGGGCGATCTTCGTGGCGGTATTTCGAGCACTTTGCCGAAATCTCGGGAAA
>RFPF01000432.1 GCA_009926295.1 Planctomycetia bacterium | reverse complement strand
GCTGAACCTGTTCACGGCCGTGTTCTGCTCGCGAGTCGTGTTCGACCTCGCCGAGCGGAACCGGTGGATCACGACGCTCTCGATGGCGAGGCTGTTCGGGCAGCCCGACTTCCAGTTCGTGCGGTGGATGGTGCCGGCCGTCATCGGGTCGACGCTCTTCATCCTGCTCGGGCTCGCCGCCGCCGCGCAGCGGGGCCAGGGCCTTTTCGACATCGACTTCACCGGCGGCACGAGCGTGCAGGTCGCCTTCCGGCCGGGCCAGGGCCTCGATATCGCCGACGTGCGCAAGGCAGTGGCGGTGCTGCCCGACGTGGCGGTCAGCGCCGTCACCGCGGGCGAGGGGGAGGCGAACCTCAGGTACAAGATCGACACGTCGCTGCGGGATACCACGCCCGAGAACGGCAACGACGTCGAGATCGCGCTGCGAGACGCATTTCCGGGCCGGCTGGCCACCTACTCGATGGGCTTCGGCGAGATCGTATCGACCGCCCCGGAGGCGAAGGCGGACGACGGCGGAGCGGACCGGCCGGCCGCGGGTGGCCTGACGACGGCGGCGCCGCTCGATTTTCCGGAGAAGATCAACCTGCTCACGCTGCGCGCGACGATCCAGGATGCGCTCCAGGCGGAGGGTTTCACGGACGCCGCGTTCGAGCTCGAGGCAGAGGGCATGGCGAGCCGCTCGAAGCCGTATCGCAACTGGGCGCTCTCCACGGCGCTCGATCCGGAGGCCACCCGCAAGGTGCTCGAGCGGGTCGCGAAGAAGCTCAACGACACCCCGGTGTACCTGTCGGCCAACACCATCGGCGGCAAGGTCGCCGGAAACACCCAGGTGACCGCCGTGTACGCCCTGCTCATGAGCCTGCTCATGATCGTGCTCTACGTCTGGTTGAGGTTTCAGAATGTCGCATTCGGCCTCGCGGCGGTCGTGGCACTCGCCCACGACGTGCTCGTGACCGTGGCCTGCCTGGCTTTGAGCAAGTTCGTGGCGCCCTACCTTGGCTGGGCACTCGTGGACGACTTCAAGATCAGCCTCGACGTCGTGGCGGCGCTGCTCACGATCATCGGCTTCTCCATCAACGACACGATCGTGATCTTCGACCGGCTCCGCGAGCTTCGCGGCAAGAGCCAGTTCGTCAGCGCCGCGATGATCGACAAGGCGGTCAACCAGACCCTGAGCCGCACCATCCTCACGTCGGGCACCGCGTTCCTCGCCACGCTCATCCTCTTCGCGTTCGGCGGCCAGGGAATCCACGCGTTCGCCTTCGCGATGCTGGTGGGCATCGTCACCGGCACCTACAGCACGATCTACATCGCCTCGCCGATCGTGCTCTGGCTGCAGCACCGTGTCGGCCTGGGGCAGCCCGCGGCCGCCGCGCCGGCTG
>RFPF01000431.1 GCA_009926295.1 Planctomycetia bacterium | reverse complement strand
GTCTTCGACAGGCCGTCGGTGACGGTGCGGATCTTGATCTCGAGAGACAGCCGGTTGAACGGGCCGGATCGCAGTTCGACACGATCCTCCCACACGAAGTCCGGCGGGCCGGGCACGGCGTATGAACGCAGGGCGTAACTTTCGGTGCATGAACAATTCGAGTTGTCGCCCGTGAGGCTGGGGCCTGCCGACGCGACGTAGTTCGAGACCCCGCGCCTCCGCGACCAGCCGAGCGTGGCAAACGCCTGGCTCACCTGGCCAGGATCATCACTCGGGCAGAGAAACCCCGGAATCACCGTTTCGTAAATGAAGCGACCATCTGGATACTGCTGAGTGGCCGGATCGGATGTGAAGGACATGGCGTTGTAGACCTGCACCTGCTCCATCCAAGGCAGCAGCCGGGCCAAACCGCTGCCCCGCGCGCCTGACCAGTCGGGGAGAATGTAGCCCCCTGCCGGGAGCGATCCGTTTTTCACGTTCGTGTAGCCCGCGACGGCCACCCCGAGCTGCTTCATGTTGTTCGTGCAGCTCGACCGCCGGGCCGATTCGCGGGCGCTCTGCACCGCCGGCAGGAGAAGGCCGACGAGAAGCCCGATGATGGCGATCACCACGAGCAACTCGACGATGGTGAAGCCGCGGCGGCAGGCCGTGTTCCTGGTTGCAGTCATCGGGTTTTCGCAGTGACCGATTTTCCGAGCGACGGCTTTTCTAGCGACAGGCTCAAGCCTGTCCTACGCGGCGAGCCGGCGGCGGGCCCACGCGGCGGCGGCGAGGCCAATGCCGGCGGCGGCCAGGGCGAGCGCGCCCGGTTCGGGCACCACGATGATGTCGCCGGTCGCAGCGCTGAACGTAAGGGTCTGAGGCCCCGACACGAGCGACCAGGTGCCGCTTGCCACCTGCGACCACGTGCCGGTATAGAAGCCGCTCGACGTCACGCTCGAAAAGTCGCCCGTCGGCGTCCCGGCGAAGCTGAACAGGTCGAACGTTGTCTGGTCTGCCACGGCACTGCCCAGGCCGAACGACAACGACAGCGCCCCGCCGTACGTGAGCCCGCCCGACGTGGTGAGGTTGATGCCGTCGTAGAGGCCGCCGCGTGTGAGGCCGTTGATCTCCATCAGCGTCGTGGCCGTGGAGGTGAGGACGAGCGACGAGAGTGTGAGCACGCCCGGACTATTGCCCGGCGACAACAAGCCGCTGACGGTGGCGGCGCCGCCGATCGTACCGGAGCCGGCGAGCGTCGAGCCCGCTGCCACGCTTACCGCACCGCTGCCGAGAACGCCGTTCACCGTCAATTTTCCGGCGGTCACCGTCGTCGCTCCGCGGTAGCTGTTGCTGCCGGAGAGCACCACGGTACCGGCGCCGATCTTGTTGATGCCGACGGCA
>RFPF01000044.1 GCA_009926295.1 Planctomycetia bacterium | reverse complement strand
CGTCGCCGCCATTCGCGTCCGGATGCGATGCTTGAGTTCGGCGGCGGCAGGCCGCGTGTACGTCGTGACGAGCACATTTCCGATCCGCAGGCCCGGATCCTCGGCGATCGCGAGCGTGACGAGCGCGGCGACGGTGTAGGTCTTGCCCGTGCCGGCACTCGCCTGGATGAGCGTGCCGTTCGGCGGGAGGTCTTCGGCAAGATTGACGTCGGTGGTCATGAGAGGCGGTATCCCACGTTGTTGTTGACGTGCTCAGGACACATCGTCCTTGCAAAACCATCGAGGAACGCGATTCGATCGGGATGGGCCACGAACACGTCGTCAAACGTCGGGCGTGCACCGAAGACAATGAACTCGGCGCTCCGCGGATACCAGGATTGGCCGACGTGGTCCTCGAACCGGGCCTCGCGAGCCGGAACATCGCACGCAATCACCTCACCGAATGCCGGCCGCAGGTGAAAAAGTGCCTCGCTGACCAGGCAGGCGATCTCGCACAGTCGCTTTCTGGCTGCGTCGGGCTGCATAAGGTCCTCCGCCAGCCTCACCACCCGCGTCTGGAACGGTTCCATGAGCCGATCCGGCTCTTTGCGGGTCGGACTTTTCTTCCCTGGCTTCCAGCCAGTGCGGCGGCTGACGATCGTGGCACCGGTGACGTCGATACCGGCGGCCCGGGCAGCGAGCAGCTTGACGGCTGACATGTGCAACGGCCGCCCATAGGATGCGGTCTTGATCTCCTTCGGCCACACGAACACGAGCTGCCGGCTGGCGGTGTCCACATCGTCGAGATGCCCGACCAGCCGGAAGTGATCGAGGTCGATCGATCCGAGGGGCTGTGGTTCCCGCTTGCAGTACGTAAGACCATGTGCGGCGAGGCCGTCGCGCAGGCCAGCTGCGAGCAGCGAGATCTCCTCGAGCTGCTTCTCGCCGTGCGGCCCGAGTGGGAGCCGCCCGCTGCGTACCATGGCGTCCTGCCAGGCGGCTTGTCCGCGGGGATCGGCGGTGATCACACCGAGCAGATCAAGCGTGAGAGCACGAGCGTCCTTGTCTTCGAGGGCCAGGGGGAGCGTGGCCGGCGTGGCCTCGTCGTCGTCACGCCACGTGCTGATCTCGAAGTTTTGTTCGAGATACATCCCCAGCGGATCCTTCACAAAGTCCTCGAGTAGCGCGATTTCGACCTCGGGCTTTTCGGCTGGCTCCGCTGACACTTTGGCGGGGGCTGCCGGCCGCGGGATCTCGCTTTCCGCCATCCGCAGCCCCACCGCAGCCGCCGCCTTCGCCGCGATCGCATCATGGCTCCACGTGACCCCAGGCTGCACCGAGCCAGCGACGAAATTGCTCCGCCCCAGGTGATGCCGGGGATGGTCGATCTCGATCTGGCTCGGACCCGTCGGCTTGTCGCGGCCCACGCCATGACGCACCGCAAACTCGACGAGCTCCGCGAGTGGCGTCACCAGCGGCACGGCTTCGTTCGTCTTCACGTCGCGGCCGGTGCATGTGATCACCAGCCGATCCTTCGCCGCCATCAGGCTGTCGAGGAGCGCGCGGCGCTGTTCCGCCCGCGGATCGACGTCGCCCACAAGCGGCATTCTCGCCACGAGGTCGTCCTTCGAGGGCTCCGGCGTGCCGATCGCCTCGTCGTCGTAGCCCATCACGCACACGACGCGAAACGGAACGCCCCGCAGCGGCACCATCGAGGTCGCCGTGATCGCCCCGGTGTGGAGCGGCTGGCGGCCCGCCTTTTCCTCGGACCACTCGGCGAGGAGCGTGCGCACCTCGTCGAAGCCGAGTTCACGATCAGCCACCGCTCCGGCCGCCGCGTCGCGCAGCCGGCGCAGGAGCCCAAGCGGCTCGCCGAGCTGAGGACACCGCTCCCCGCACAGGGAGACGACCGCCGCCTCGATCGCGTCGCACCATGCCGCGACCGGCGCAGGCCTGGCAGCGAGGGTCGCCAGCCGGCTGACGCAATCGAGCACGCCGATCAGTTTCGTGATCGCCTGAAGATCGGCAGGATCGAGATCGGCAAGCGGTACGACGCCACCAAGCTCGGGCCGCGACACGTCGTCGGGGAGCGTCACGCCCAGGAGCATCTGCTCGAGACCGGACTTCCAGGTGTGCACGTCTCGCAGCCGCTCGTCGCCGATCGGAAGGCCGCCGCGCTCGCGGTGAACGTGATCGAGGCCCCAGCGAACCTGCGTTCGCTCGAGGAGGTTTTGCCACATGGCGACGGTGTCGTCGTCGATCCCCAGGTGCGGCCGCACGAGCGGGTGCCCTGCGACGGCGAGCACGTCGTCCACCGAGCAACGCGACCCCGGCAGGCCGAGCACCTGCGACAACAGGTCGATCGCTTCGCTTGTTTCCCGGAGCCCGCGGTCGGCGATGACAAGCGGCAGTTTGATCGCCGCGTCGGCCTTTGCGGCGTCATGGCCGATGACCGTCCGTTGAAACACCGCCTCGAGATGCGGAGCCGCCTGCTCCAGGCACGGGCTCATGATGACCACGTCGTGCGGCTGCAAGCCTTTGAGCTTCGGGTCGGTGAAGGCATGGAGAATCGCCTCGTGTAGCACCTCGGCCTGACGTGACAGGCTGTGGCAACGATGGATAGCGATCGAATGGTCGCGGGCCGGGTCGTATGCCGGCTGATCCACTCCGGGCTCGCGGCCGGATGCCACCGTCGCCTGCATCCGCTGCAGGAGGTTGTCTCGGGGCCGCGCGGCGGCCTCCGACAACGGCGCGATGGTCACGCCCTGAGACGAGATGAGTTGCTGGAGTTCCCTGGAACCCGAGAGCCAAGTGCCCGGCAGCGGATCGATGCCCTCGGGAAGGATCGGCACGTCCGCCTCCGCGGCCGCGGCCTCGCTCCTCCGGCTGTTTCGCCGCAGCGGCCTGCCCCGAAGCTTGGGCTCGAGGGGCGGTTGTTCGATCGCTTGCCAGATGTCTCGAAGCCCGGGCGACGGATGGACGAGCAACGCCTCGACGTCGCACGCTGTGCCCAGTCTCTCGAGGGCGTGCAACTGGGGCCACGAGAGCGACTGCAGCCCTGCCACGAGCAGCCGCTGGTGCGGGCTGCGGCTGTCGATGCTCGCCCGTGACGGCGGCGATGCCCGGCCGATCCGTTGCCGCACCAATCTCCAGAGATCGAACTGCCAGCGATCCTGGTCAGAGATCGAATCCGCCACCGGCTCACCGTCGCGCTGTTCGTCGTTGGCGGTCGGCTGCAGTGAGCGGCTGGGCTTGTCCTTGTCCCATTCCAGGATCATCCCCGGCCGGCGGACGTGATACTCGTCGAAGAGGCCCGCGATCCGCCGGGCGGCGAGCAGCGGCTCGCGCGATACGTCGAACGGAATCTCGAGGCCCGCCGCCTCGGGCGCGGTGATCACGTCGAGCACGGTGAACGTGAGCCGGTCGAAGCTCCACGGATCGCTCTCGCGGCCCCGCGGCGGCTGCAGGAGCGCAAGAATCGTGCCGGGATACGAGATCTCGACGTTCGCGACGATGCCGTCGCGGAGCGACTCCCCGCCACCATCCGGCCCGCTCCGACTCGCCCCGAGCGTCTGCGCCAGTTGGCTCCAGAGCCACGCCTTCGCCCCCGCCGTCGGCACGACGATCCGCGGCTTCGCGAACAGGTCGTCGTCGCGGCTCAGGAATTCCCGGGCCGGCTCGACGATGTCCTGGAGGCGACTGACGTAAGCGATTTTCAGGCTCATGGGAAAAGCAAACTCACGCCCGCTGCACGGAGAGCACGTCCACCTGGCCGCCATATTGGGCCAGCACGAGCTGCTTCGCCTGTCCGGCCGAGCTGGCGTTGACCGTGACGTGGGAAATCATGCCTTTAAACCGGATCTTCACGTTGTAGGCGGTCATCGTGGAAGCCTTTCGTTGGGGGAAAGCGAAACGGGCGGCCGATGCATCGACTACGCCGGCCCCCCGCGGTTGATTCGGAAGCCCGGCCGATTTTCATGGATTCCCCGATAGCGGCAATGGCCGGCCCTGGCGAAGGGGCTGAAGCACTCGGCCGGCTCGTGCGTAGATCCTGGAAGTGGATCCCGACAAAGCCCGTCTTTCCACCCGCGTTGGCCTGATGCCCACACGACCAATTCTGCTCTTCGCTGTCCTGGCCATGACGCTCGCCGTCCCTGGAGCCGTCTCGTGCGCTGCCGAAGAACGGGTGCGAATGGCGGTCGACAACGTCGTCGCCATCGACGTGAAGGACTGCATGCTGGCCGCGGCCGAGGCGGCGGCCGCGGAGAACCTCGACGCCTTTGTCGGCTGCTTCACGCAGAACCAGCGGCCGAAGATCCGCCGGCAGGCCGCCATGCTCTTCGTGATGCACGAGCTCGACCTCGAACTCCTCGACAGCCATCTGCTCGAGGAATCGGGGAGGGAGGCGGAAGTGGCCGTGAAATACCGAGTGACGATGACCCAGCCCTGCTACGACATCGTGTCGGTCGTGAAGCTCACCCGGGAGCAGGACGCCTGGAGGATCGTGCGGGAGCAGGTGAAGTCGCGGTTCATGACTAGCGGCGGCGGTTCGTGCAGCGGATCCGAGGAGCCGGTGTTTCGGTTTGGCGGCGGTGGTGACGCCGTGCTCGGCCGGCAGGCCGATGACTTCCTGCCCGCCGACGTCGGCCGCCGCCCGGGCGGCGGCTGTGCCAACGGCCGGTGCGGGATGCCGCGCTGAGCGAGCCTGAAACGGCCATCGCGATGCCCTATGACACGGGGCGGTGAATCACCGGCGGCGCCGCCGCGTAGGAATTGCAGCATTCCCAGCCACCGCAGGAGTCCTCGACATGGAAACGCTCAGCCCACCCGTCACCGCCCGCAACCTCACCGCGTTTTTCGTGCTCGCGCCGCACCCCGCCGCGGATGCGCCGCCTGACCACGACTACTCCGTGCTCGAGGAGTCGGTCGAGGCGCAGACCACGCTCGTCCACGAGACGGGCGAGGTACGCGAGCTCCTCATCGAGAACACCGGCGACATCGATCTGTTCATCCAGGCTGGAGACATCGTGAAGGGAGGCCGCCAGGACCGCACCATCGGCGTCGATTTCATCGTGCCGGCGAAGTCAGGGCGGATCCCGCTGCCCGCCTTCTGTGTGGAGCAGGCCCGGTGGCACAGGCGAAAGACGGAGTCGGACGTCCACTTCGCCGCGTCCAAGGACTTTCTCGCGTCCAAGAAGGCACGGCTGGCGATCCACCTCGCCAAGGACCAGCACGCGCTATGGGACACCGTCGCTGCCGACCAGCAGCAGCTCGGCCAGTCGCTCGGGTGCGAGGTGAGTTCCCACGACTCGCCCACGAGCCTGCAACTGACGTACGAGCACGCCGGCGTGCGGCATGCCGTGGAGGACTACACGTCGCTGCTCGAAGCCGCACCGCACGCGACCGGTGGCCGCGTCGTCGGCGTCGTGTGGGCGATCAACGGCGTGCCCAGCCACGCCGACCGCTATGCCAGCCCCGCGCTCTTCGCGAAGCTGTGGCGGAAACTCCTGCGGGCCGCGGCCACCGAGGCGATCGCCGCCCGGCCCGCCGAGGCGGGGTCGCGGCCGGCGCCGACGTCCGAGGAGATGGCCGCGTGGCTCACCGGCAGGAGCCGAGGCCGCAAGCCTGCCGCCAAGGAGGAGCAACTGCCGCCGCGCACGCGTCTGCGGACGCAGCGCGGCAAGGCCCAGCACCGCTTCGAGGCGTTCGACACCGGCGCGAATGCCGCCGAGCCGCTGCACGTCGCCGTGCTCGCGGAGTGAAGCCAACCTTCCCTGCCCTCGCTACACGAGCAGCCGCCGGTCGCACGCGGCCGGATCGTGGCTCCCCCGCTCCGGCACGTACTCCCCCTCCCCGGCGATCTTGAGCAACAGCGCGTCGCGGCGGGCCTTCGCGTCGGCGAGCGACCGCGTGCCGAGCGACCTGCGGACGCGCCGCTTGCGGTGGTCGAAGTGCACCGTGTAGTGCACCCACCACGTGCCGTTGTTGTTCCACAGGTGGTGAAGCTCGTTCGCGTGATCGACGCGAAGCGAAGGAAATCCGACCGGCATCTCGCACCCCTTTCCATTTCAGGAAAGGAAGGTGCCTTCGAGAGGGAGACCGCCTCGAAAGCTTCGCCGGGGCACGCGCCCGACGCGTATCCTCCCCCCCTGTCGCCAGGGAGGGTCACCACCTTGTGCTTTCGCGAGGTTGGTACGGCCGACCACGAGGGCCGAGCCGATTCAAAGCCAGGATACTTCCGACCTTCCAATCTGTATTATAAGTCGTCGGATCAACCCGTTCAATGTTCGATGCCCGGGAGTGTGTCATAGCCGCTCCCCCGGGCGGACCCCCGAGGAGAACCTCGCCATGGTTGCCACGATTTCCCCGACGACGCTCGCCGACCGCCGCCGCAAGGGCGAGCGGGTGACGCTGATCGACGTCCGCACCCCCGCCGAATTCGGCGAAGTGCACGTGGACTTCGCCCACAACATCCCGCTCGACCGCCTCGACCCGCAGGAGGTCGCCCGGATCGCCGCCGGCGGCCCCGTGTATTTCGTGTGCAAGTCGGGCGGCCGCAGCGCGAAAGCCTGCGAAAAGCTCCTCGCCGCAGGGATGAACGACGTCGTCAGCGTCGAGGGGGGCACCGCCGCCTGCGAGGCTGCCGGCGTGCCCGTGGTGCGCGGCCGGAAGGTGATGTCGCTCGAGCGTCAGGTGCGGATCATGTCGGGTGCGCTGGTGGCCGCGGGCGCGGCTCTCGCCGCCTTCGGCCCCGACCCCACGTGGCAGCGGATCGGCATCGGCCTCGCCGGATTCATCGGCTGCGGCCTGGTGTTCGCCGGGGTCACCGATACCTGCGGCATGGCGATGCTGATCGCGAAGATGCCCTGGAACCAGGCCGGCGGCCCCGCGGGCTCCTGCTGCGTGCGCTGACGCGCCGGCGGCCGGCCCCGCGCGGGTCGCCATCGCGGCTTTTTGCAAGCCACCGTTGCAATTTGCGGGAATCGCCGCTGGCTTCTTGGCGGGTCGCCACCAGCATTTTCTGCACGATTCGGCTGCGCCACGGCACTCCTCGGATTCGTGGCGGTTTGGCATGGCGCATGCACAACCGCACGACGACCCCCCGAGGAGCCCCATCATGGCTGCGACCATCACGACCCCCGCCCGGAGGACGCCCGCCGCCGACCACGTCACCGACGAGGACCTCTTCCACCGGTTTCACGCCGCCGGCGACATCGGGGCATACGAGGCGCTCGTCCGCCGCTACGAACAGCCCCTCTATGGCTACCTGCACCGCTACCTCGGCAGTGCCGAACTGGCGGAGGACGTCTTCCAGGCCACGTTCCTCAGGCTGTACACGCAGCACGAGCAGTTCGTGGAAGGGCGTGCCTTCCGCCCCTGGCTGTATGCGATCGCCACGCACAAGGCGATCGACGTCCAGCGGCACGAGCGCCGGCACCGGCACGTGGAGCACGAGCCGCGGCGGGCCGCCGGCGGGGACGGCGCCAGCCTGCTCGACAGCGTGGCCGCAGCAGGCCGGACGCCCGCCGAGCAGGTGGGAGACAGCGAGGAGGGCTGCCGGATGCGGGCCGCCGTGCGAATGCTGTCGGAAGTGCAGCGCACCGCGGTGGAGCTCGTCTACGAACAGGGGCTCGCCTACCGCGAGGCGGCCGTCATCATGGGCGTGCCGGTGGGCACCGTGAAGAGCCGGCTGCACTCGGCGCTCCTGACGCTTGCCAAACTGTGGGGTGTCCACCCGCCCCGGCGTGCCTTCGCCCTCGCCGCGAAGGCGGTCTGACGCGGCTGCTGGCCCGCCCGTGCCCGGGAGCCATACGATTTCCCCGGGTGCGGCTATGGAACACGCTTGGCGGCGGTGGAATCCGGGTCTCGACAACGACGGGCTCACGCTGCGTGCGGTGCTCGCCACGCTGCCGGCCGCGCCGCCGACTGCGATCCCGTGGGTCGTGCGGCTCTTCGAGAACCCTCGGGGCTGGCTCCACCTGCACGGCGCGGTGCAGCTCGAACTGCACGACCGCATCCACGTGCTTCTCGGACGCGGCCTGCTCGGCCAGGACGAGGCCTTCGTGATCGGATTCACGATGGGCAGCACCAAGCGGCTGTCGCGGCTCGAGCAGGTGTTCTTCAAGCTCGTGGCGGCGTACGTCTATCCGGAGCCCTACCGAATTCCGTGGGCGACGCTCGCCGCCTACGATCTCGGCGTCGAGGCAGGCCGGGCCTGCGCCGCGCGAAACGTGCACCTCGCGCTCCACGACGACACGCTCGACCGACCGTTGGGCGAGGTGCGGAGGGACCTCGGCATCGACACGGCCAGGCTGCGGGAGTTCTACGCCCGCGAGCGGGCGGCGTTGCCCGAAACCGCCGCGAGCCTCCGGCTGCCGTGCGGCCCGCCCGATTCCCGGCCGCACTTCGGCCGTCCGCAAGCTGCCTGAGGGTGCCTGCGGCGGATCGAACGGTTGGAAACGCCCGGTGAAGCCGGTATGTTTCGGGCTCCATCACCGCATTCACTCCGCGCCCTCGCATGGCCACCACCAGCACGCCCGCTGCCGCCGATCCCTGGTTCCAGGACCGCTTCGCCGACCGGATCGGCGGGGCCAACTACGGCAAGGGCAACGAGATCTACAAGTTCGAGCTCATCAAGCGGGCCAAGCGGAAGGCGATGGCCGACCACCCCGAACGCCGCATGCTCGACTTCGGGATCGGCGAGAACGACGAGATGGCCCCCGAGAGCGTGCGGGCCGTGATGCGGCGCGAGGTCGACCGCCCCGAGAATCGCGGCTACGCCGACAACGGCATCGCTGCCTACAAGGACGCCGTGGCGAGATTCATGCAGCGGGAGTTTGGCGTCATCCTCGACCCCGTCACGGAGGTGAACCACTGCATCGGCTCGAAGACGGCCTATGCCATGCTCCCGGCCGCGTTCATCAATCCGGGCGACGTCACGCTCATGACCGTGCCCGGCTACCCCGTCGCCGGCACCGCCACCCGTTGGTTCGGCGGCATCGTGCACCGGCTGCCGCTCGTGCCCGAGCACGACTTCTTTCCGGATCTCGACGGCATTCCCGCCGAAGTCCTCGCCAAGACGAAATTGCTCGTCCTCTGCTACCCGAACAGCCCGACCGGCAAGACGGCCACCCGGGCCTTCTACGAGAAGGTGGTGGACTGGGCCCACAGGCATCGTGTGATCGTGGTGCAGGATGCGGCCCACATCATGCTCTCCTACGACGACGAGCCGCTCTCGTTCCTCTCCGTCGACGGGGCGAAGGAGGTGGGCGTGGAGGTGCACTCGATGTCGAAGGGCTTCCACATGATCGGCTGGCGGCTGGGCTGGGTGTGCGGCCACGAGAAGCTCGTGCGTGCCTTCGCCGACGTGAAGGACAATTGCGATTCGGGGCAGTTCATGGCGATCCAGAAGGCGGGCGCCGCCGCGCTCGACGACGCCGAAATCCCCAAGCGGGTGCGTGAGAAGTACCGCCGCCGGCTCGAGAAGCTCGTGGGCGTGCTGCGGGCCGTGGGCTTCGACTGCGAGATGCCCGGCGGCACCTACTTCCTCTACGCGAGGAGCCCGAAGGGCGCGGGCGACCGCGTGTTCGCGACCGCGCAGGACGCGAGCCAGTTCCTGATCCACGACCTCTCGATCTCGACGGTGCCGTGGGACGACTGCGGCGCCTACCTCCGCTTCTCAGCCACCTACGAGGCGGCGGACGAGGCCGCCGAGGACGACCTCATGGCCGAGACGCACGCGCGGCTCTCGCGCGCCCGCCTCAAGTTTTGAAACAGCCTCCAGCCGACCTTTTCCCGGAGAGCCGCCGCATGCCTGCAACCGTCCGCCTGCTGCTTCTCATCATCGTCGGTGTCGCGGTGCTCGTGCCGGCGGCCGGGTGCGGAGGCACCAAAAAAAAGTCGAAAAAGGGCGGCTTGACGATCGCGCAGCAGCGCGAGAAGGCGGACAAGGAGTCGACGCCCGATCGGCAGGCGGCCGCATACCTGAGAATCGCCCGCAAGCAGTTCAGCTCCGGCGACAAGACCGGCGCGAAGGAGTCGGCGAAGACGGCGTTCGACAAGGTCTCGGGCGAGGGGGAAGCGAGCCAGTTCGCGCCGCGGCTCGTCGAAATCGCCTCGTTTCTCGCCGAGGCCGGCGAGAAGAAGCCCGCCCGCGAGGCGGTCAAGAAGGCCGCCGACCTGGCAGGCAGGATCGACGACCCGGTGCGCCGGGCGAGCGTGCTCGCCGAGGCGGGGGGCGTCCTCGGCGACAAGGGGAAGGGGCTCGGCGATGCCAAGGCGGCCAAGGATGCCCTCGCCGAGGCCACCAAGGCGGCGGAGGCGACGGATGAGCGGTTTCGGGCGGAGGCACTCGCGGCGGTGGCGTTGGGCTATACCCGCAGCGGCCTCGCCGAGGCCGCCAGCGACATGGTCGGCAAACTCGAGGAGGCGGCCAAGGCACTCGAGGAGCCGCGGGCCAAGGCGGAAGCACTCGCCGCCGCGGCCAACGTGAAGGCCCAGACCGGCAAGAAGGACGAGGCGAAGGCCCTGCTCGACGAGGCGGCGACGGCGGCCAAGAGCGTGGAGCGGGCGGAGAGCAAGGCCTACGCCCTGCTCGCCGTGGCCGCGGCGCTCGACGCGAACGGGGCCACCAAAGAGGCCCTCGCACTCTTGAAGGAGGCCGACAAGGCGGCCAACAAGGTGGCCGAGCCCGATGCGATGAAGACGATCGTCGACAAGGTGCGGGCGCTCACGATGGCGCTCGAGAAAAAATAGCCACCATTCGGGCTACTTTCGCGACACTGCCTTGAGCGCCTCGAGGGCACGTTTTCTTGCCTCGGCGTGATCGACGATCGGTTCGGGATAGTCGGCCGCGTCGACGCCCGCCCACTCCTTCACGTAGGCCCCGTCGGGATCGAATTTCTCCGCCTGGCTCGTGGGATTGAAGATCCGGAAGTAGGGCGCCGCATCGGCCCCGCAGCCGGCTGCCCACTGCCAGCCGAGCGTGTTGGCCGCGAGATCGGCATCGACCAGCGTGACCTTCGAGCCACGAGATCCGCAGGTCCTTGACGAGAAAGCTCGCCACGATCATCCGCACGCGGTTGTGCATCCAGCCGGTCGCCCACAGCTGCCGCATACCGGCATCGACGATCGGGAAGCCCGTGCGGCCGCGCTGCCACGCGCGGAGCCCCACCGGATCCTTCGCCCAGGGAAACCGGGCGTAGTCGGCACGGAGCGGCGCGTTCGCCGTATGCGGGAAGTGGTAGAGCAGATGGTTCGCAAACTCGCGCCAACCGAGCTCGCGGAGGTAGGCCTCTGCGCCGCCGGTCGTGATCGCTTTCGCGGGCTTGCCGCCCATGGCGGTGCGGACGGCGTGCCACGCGCGGCGGGGTGAGATCTCGCCGAAGTGGAGGTGGGGCGAGAGGGCGCTCGTGCCGTCGTGGTCGGGGCGGTTTCGGTCGCCGTCGTAGTCGGCAAGGCCCCGTTCGACGAACCGTCCGAGCCGCTTGGCCGCACCGGCCTCGCCGGGCGTCCACGTCTTCCGCATCGTGGCCGCCCAGTCGATCGTGGGCAGGAGATCGAGCGCGTCGATCGGCAGGCTCTTGGGCGATTTCTCAGGCGCCGTGAGTTTCCTGGGCGCCGCCACCGGCTCGGCCGGCTCCTCGCGGCCCAAGAGCGCCCGCCAGAACGGCGAGAACACCTGATACGGCTTTCCTTCTTTCGTGGCGACGTGCATCGGCTCGAAGAGCAGGGCGCCGTTGAAGCTCTCCACCTCGAGACCGTCGGCGGCGAGGGCCTTCTTGATGCCGGTGTCGCGCTTGATCACGGCAGGTTCGTAGCGGCGGTTCCAGGCGACGTGCGTGGCACCCGTTTCCTTCGCGAGCTTCCGCAGGGCATCCAGCGACGGGCCGCAGCGGATCACGAGCGGCGAGCCGGCCTTGGCGAATGTCTCCGAGAGTTTTTCCAGTGACTGGTGCAGCCACCAGCGCGACGCCGCACCCGGCTCCCACGGAGCCTCTTCGTCAGGGGCCCAGATGAACGCCGGCACCACGGCCCCGCGGGCCGCGGCCGCCGCGAGGGCGGGGTTGTCGTCGAGCCGGAGATCATGCCGCAGCCAGACGATCGTGGTCGGTTTCATGGCCGGATTGTAGGTTACGCAAGCGCCGCGTGGAGGATTTCCACGGGATGAAGGGCCTCACGGCCGGTGCCGTCCCTGATCTGGTGGCGGCAGCTCGTGCCAGGGGCGGCGATGAGCGTCTCGGCCGGCGTCTCACGCACCGCGGGAAAGAGGACGAGGCCCCCGATCTGCATCGACAGTTCAAAGTGTTCGTGCTCGTAGCCGAACGAGCCGGCCATGCCACAGCAGCCGCTCGGGATCACGTCGACAGAGAAATTCCGCGGCAGCGACAGAGCCGTGACCGTCGCGGCGAGCGACGAGAGCGCCTTCTGATGGCAATGCCCGTGAAGTCGTATTTTTCGATGGGCAGCCGTGAACGAATCCGCCCTGATCCGGCCCGCGTCCGCCTCGCGGGCCAGAAACTCGTCGATGAGAAACGTGCGGCCTGCGAGGCTCTTTGCCGCCGCCACGAGGCGTTCGGGCACGAGGTCGGGATACTCGTCGCGAAACGAGAGGATCGCCGAGGGTTCGATGCCGACGAGCGGGGCGTCGGCAGTGACGACATCGGCGAGCAGTTCGACGTTCCGGGCGGCGAGGTCGCGGGCCTCGCGGACGAGTCCCTTCGAGAGGTGAGCCCGGCCGCTGTCGACGTGCCGCGGCACGACCACGTCGTAGCCCAGCCGCTCGAGCAGTTCCACGGCCCGGATGCCGATTCCGGCGTCGAGCGTGTCGGTGAACTCGTCGGCGAACAGATGCACACGGCCGACGGGTGCGGGGGCCGGCCGCGGCGGCCGGTGGGCAAGCCAGCCGCGGAGCGTGATGGAGGGAAGCGGCGGCAGCGATCGCCGCGGATGGAAGCCGAGCACTGTTTTGACGAGCCGCGAGATGCCGGGGAACGTCACGGCGGCGTTGTAGAGCCAGGGAGCGATCGCCGCCCGGCGCAGCGCCGCGGCGGAGCCAGCGACGAGCCGCGTGCGGAGGGAGACACCCCCGGCATCGTGGACGTGCTGCTGCCACTCGGCCTTGAGCCGGGCCATGTCGACGTTCGAAGGGCATTCACTCTTGCAGGCCTTGCACGAGAGACACAGGTCCATCACCTCGGCGAGCTCCGGCCTCAACCACGGATCGGCCGCGGCGGGGTCCGCGAGCGCCTGCCGGAGCACATTCGCTCGGGCCCGGGTCGTATCGCGTTCGTCGCGGGTGGCCATGTAGCTCGGGCACATCGTGCCACCGATGAGGTGCGTCTTTCTGCACTGGCCGACGCCCGTGCACTTCTCGGCGGCCCGGAGGATGCCGCCGGTGTCGGCGAAGCGAAACACCGTGTCGCGGTGCGGCTCGGGCTCGCCCGGCACGATCCGCAGAGACGTGTCCATCGGCGGCGTGTCGATGATCTTGCCGGGGTTGAGGATGCCCCGGGGATCGAACGCCCGCTTCACCGCCACGAGCAGTTGAAAACATTCGTCACCCACCATCGTGCGGATGAACTCACCGCGGAGCCGGCCGTCGCCATGCTCGCCGGAGAGCGACCCGCGGTATCTTTTCACGAGGGTGGCGACGTCGGTGGCCACGTCGCGAAACATCTTCAGGCCCGCGGACGACCGCAGGTCGAAGAGCGGCCGCAGGTGGAGTTCGCCCGCCCCCGCGTGGGCGTAGTGGACGCAGTCGATCGAGTATTTTTCGGCCAGCAGCCGGTCGAACTCGGCGATGTAGGCGGGCAGATCCTCGACGGCCACGGCCGTGTCTTCGACGATCTCGCGCGGCTTGGCGTCGCCGGGCACGTTGTTGACGAGCCCCTGCCCTGCCCGCCGGAGTTCCCAGACCTTGTCGCCGTCGGGGCCGAAGAGCATCGGGAACGCGTAGCCGAGGCCTGCCGAGCGGAGGTCGGCCTCGAGATCGGCGAGAGCCTGCGCCACGCGGCCGCGGTCGGCGTGCTTGAATTCGACCACGAGCACGGCGCCGGGGTCGCCGACGACGAACTCCCGGTTGCGGGCCTGCTCGAGGTTGCCTTTCGTGCAGGCCAGGATCTTGTCGTCGATCAGTTCGCAGGCCGTGAGCGAGACCTCGCCCCCACGGCGCCGCATGGCGACGAGCGTGGCCCGCAGGGCCTCATCCACCGACTGGCAGTGCACGCAGAGGAGCGCGCCCGGCGGCGGCAGCGGGACGAGAGAGAGTTCGAACTCGACGCCGACGAAGAGCGTGCCCTCCGAGCCCGCGAGCAACCGGCACATGTTGAATTCACGTGGGCTCGCCGGATCGAGGCACGACGCATCCATGAGAGCGTCGAGTGCATACCCCGTGTTGCGGCGGGTCACTTCGGGCCGGGGAAACGAGTCGCGGACCAGCTTGCGGTTGGCCTCGTCGCCGAGGAGTTCTCCGATCCTCCGATAGATGGACGCCTCGAGCGTCTGGGGGCCGCGGCCCTTGTTTGCGAAGTCCTCGGCCGAGAGCGGGCCGAAGGCGACCTCGGAGCCGTCGGCCAGAAAGCCGCGGGCGGAAACAAGATGGTCGCGGGTGGAGCCGTAGGCGATCGAGTTCGAACCGCACGAGTTGTTGCCGACCATCCCGCCGATCATCGCCCACGAGGCCGTCGAGGTTTCGGGGCCGAAGAACAGGCCGTGCGGCGCGAGGAACCGGTTGAGTTCGTTGCGGACGACGCCCGGCTGCACGCGGACGCGCCGCCGCTCGACGTCGAGCGACACCATCCCGTTCAGATGGCGGCCGAGATCGACGACGATCCCGCCCCCGACAACCTGCCCCGCGAGCGACGTGCCCGCCCCGCGGGGGATGAGCCCCACGCGGTGCTCCGCCGCGAACCGCACGATGGCTTGGACGTCGGCCTCCGACTTCGGGAAGGCGACGGCGAGCGGCCGCTCCTGGTATTCCGAGGCGTCGGTCGAATAGATCGTGCGGGCGAGGCCGTCGGTGGAGAGTTCGCCCTCGAGGCTGGCAGCGAGTCGGTCGAGGGCGAGTGGTTTCATGACGAATTGGGCCGGCGACGAAACACTCCATGATGCCGCCGGTGCACCGCGGCCCGCAACGCGGGAAGAGGCGCCTTTTTAATGCCGAGGTTCATCGACGGACCGGATGTGGCCGGCACGGCCGCGAGCATGGGGCCGGTCTTTCCGCGGCGGTGGCGGCACGAGATCGGCGGGTCGGGATCGCGCATAATGGCGGCATCCTGCCGGATTGCCCGCGCTCCCTCTTGAAACACCGATGCACGAGGTCTTCCCTCATGAATCCCTCCCGCCGCGACTTTCTCGAACGGGCTTTGGCAGCGACCGGTGTCGCCCTCGCCGGAGTGCCATCGTCTCAGGGCACCGCCGCGGAGCCTCAGGCCGCGGCTGGCGGCAGTCCGAATGAAAAGGTCCGGATGGCGGTGATCGGCGTCAATGGCCAGGGCCGGATGCACGTCGAGGAGTTGAAGAAGGTCGCCGACGTCGAGATCGTCGCCATCTGCGACTGTGATCCCGGCGCCTACGTGCGGCTGTGCGAGCAGCGATTCAAGAACGAGCTGCGGCCGCCGGAATACGTGCAGGACGTGCGCCGGCTGCTCGATCGCCGCGACATCGACGCCGTCACGATCGCCACGCCCAACCACTGGCACGCCCTGATGGCCGTCTGGGCGATGCAGTCGGGCAAGGACGTGTACGTCGAAAAGCCGTGCAGCCACAACGTCGAGGAGGGCCGCGTGATCACGCAGTGGGCCCGGAAGCTCGGCCGCATGTGCCAGATGGGCGTCCAGAGCCGCAGCATGAGCGGCATGCGGCAGACCATCGACTTCATCAAGAGCGGGAAGATCGGCGATGTGAGGGCGGCGCGGGCCATCTGCTACCGGCAGCGCGACAGCATCGGCCTCGTCGATTCGCCCGCCCCGATCCCGCCCGGCCTCGACTTCGACCTCTGGGCGGGCCCCGTCGCGGCCGACGTGCCGAAGCGGAAGCGGCTCCACTACGACTGGCACTGGAATCACCTCACC
>RFPF01000430.1 GCA_009926295.1 Planctomycetia bacterium | reverse complement strand
GCGGCCGGGGGTGGCGGCCGTACTGTTCCTCGCGCACCCGGACGACCCACGCGACCTCGCATGCCGCGCCGACGCCCGTCGAACACGGCTTTCGGCGCGGCTGTTTCCAGCTCAGCTTGAAAAGGGGGTGCTCCTCAGGAGTCGTGTGGTCGCGGCATTCGGTCCCCCGATCGACGTTCAGGATCCCGCCGGCTGGCCGGCGGCGGTCGCGGCGGCGTTCGCGGCCTCGCCGCCACCCCTGACGACCTGAATTCCCCCGGCTTTTTGGCGTTGGAGCGATCGCAGGCGCGCCGCTACATTGCCCCCATCTTTCCCGCATTCCCTTGCCACGGATCGGCACGGGGGTCCGTCGGCTCACCGGTCGACGGCCCTGCGGCCGTGCCCGTGGCCGTCCCCTCCGGGGTTCACAACGAGAGGCACGGCCGTGGCTGACCTGGTGTTCGCGTTCGATGCGGCGCTCGACCGTCCGATCCCCGTGCCGAAGTCCGCGCCCGAGGCGGTCGCCGAGGCCGTGGGTGAAGCCCCCCTCGCGGCCCTGCGTTCCGCCGTCGCGACGGCACGGCAGTCCCGCGCGGCCGCGCTGGTCCTGTTCGGCGATACGCTCGATCCCGTCCGCTGCAGCCCCGCCCAGGCGGCCGCCCTCCGTGCCCAGATCGAGAGCCTCGCGAGCGAGGGTTGCCGCACGGTGTGGGTCGCCGACGACCCCACCGCGGTCGCCAACACGGCGCGGGCCCTCGCCGAGCCGGCGGGGCTTTCTTTCGTAACGCCGGTCTCCCCGCTGCGGCTCGATCTCCGTGGCCTTTCGGTCGAGATCTGCTCGGCGCGTGGGCACGCGCACGCGGCGGGCCACCTCCCGCCCTCGTTCGCGTCGGCCCACTCCTCGCTCCTGCCGGCGCAGCGGCGGATCGTCATCGGCTGGGACGACGCCTGGACCTCCCTGCAGGGCGAGCCCGCGGTTTCGCAGGCGTTGCCGGCCCCCGTTCCCGTCGGAAGCCGCGGACCTCATGGCACCCTGTTCGTGTGGGGCACCCGCAGGCTGCAACCGGTGCCACAGGGGGTCCACCAGGTGCCGCCGCTCCAGGCCCGGAGTGACCGCGAGCCCGCCGCGGGCGCCTGCGTCGTGGCCACGCTCACGCAGCCCGCGACCGCCGGTGCCGCGGCTGGTCCCGTCGCCGGCGATCCGCGGGGCGAATGGACCGCGAACTGGAAGGAGGTTCCCACCCACCACGTGGCCTGGCGCACGCTCTCGATCACGTCGCTCTCCGGCGACGAGGAGGAGCTCGCGACGACGATCTGGTCGGCCCTCGAAGGGATGTCGATCGATCCCCGGGCACCGGTGCAGATCGTGCGCTGCTCGGTCGACTGCGGCGGGAGCGTATCGCGG
>RFPF01000429.1 GCA_009926295.1 Planctomycetia bacterium | reverse complement strand
CCGTGGGCTTCGTTCGCTCGGAGTCACAGGCGCTGCGCCATCCATGGCTCCGCCGACCAATTCGCCTTCGGGGAATCGGTGCCCGACTCACGCCGGCTCAATTGGTAGGGGCAACCCCTCGCCTCCCCCCTGGGTAGTCGAGCCAGTTGAGGGGGCTTCGGGCTCCCCGTGTCCCAGTCGCAGGCGTATGCAGGCAAGCGAAGCCATGGATGGCGCAGCGCAGCCGGAGTCGAGTGAACGGAGGCCTGGAGGGCCGCAGTGAACGTCCGGCGACGGGATATGGGGAGCCCGAAGCCGGCGCACACGAGTTGGGCTCAAGGCCAGACAGGCTGAAGCCTGTCCTGCATGCTCGAGTCGCAGTGTTACTTCGGCGCTGCGACGATCTCGTCGTGCAGCCAGTCGAGCATCCGGTCGGGCCAGTGCTCGAGGCTCTTGCGGCTCGACTTCTTCACGCCGAAGCCGTGGCCGCCGCGGGCGTAGACGTGCGCCTCGTAGTCGATGCCTGACTCAGGTGCATGAGGTTGATGACCACGCTCGTGTGCGGGTCGTCGGCGGCGATCACCATGAACGCCGGCGGCGCGTCGGCCGGCAGCTTCGACGGGATGCCGAGCGGGCCCGGATAGACGAGCATCTGGAACGCCGGACGGCCGTCGAGACGGTCGACGGGGTCGCTGGCATCCGGCCTGCCCGCCCCCGGCCGATAGCTCGTGATCGACACCACCTCGCCGCCGGCCGAGAAGCCGAGCATGCCGACCTTCCCGGGCTTGATCCCGAACTCGGCCGCCCTCGACCGCACGAGCCGCACCGCCCTCTGGCCGTCCTGGAGCGAGTGCTCCTCGAATTTGTAGGGCACGCCCGGCTCCCGCGGCAGCCGATATTTCAGCACGAACGCCGCGTGACCGTGCTCGACCAGGAGCCGGGCGGGCTCCACGCCGCCGCCCTGGAAGCCGAGCTTCGCGAGCCCACCCCCCGGCGCCACGATGATCCCCACGCCCGTCGCCCGCGCCGGCTCCGGCAGGAACACCGTCAGCGTCGGGAAATGCACGTTCGTGATCGTGCCCTTGTCGATCACCTCGGCCTCACCCTTGCGGCTCTCGAAGCCGGGCGGGCCGTTTTCCCAGAGCGGGATCACCGGCGGATCGCCCGCCGCCGCGGCCGGCAGCGGGGCGAGGGCGACGACGAGCGTGCAGAGCAGGGGGGTGCGGGTGTGCATGGTTGCCTCAGCGGTTGACGAGGAAGTGGCAGATGTCGCCGTCGCGCATCACGTAGTCCTTGCCCTCGACGCGGAGCTTGCCCGCGGCGCGGATGTCTTTTTCCGTCTTGTAGTGTTCGAGATCCTCGAGCGAGTAGATCTCCGCCCGGATGAAGCCCTTCTCGAAGTCGGTGTGGATCACACC
>RFPF01000428.1 GCA_009926295.1 Planctomycetia bacterium | reverse complement strand
GTTCGCGACCTCGCCGAAGCCGCCAGTCGCTCGATGCCAGGGTGCGGCCTGACGTTCACCGGTGAACATGGCAACGACTCGCGGAGCTACCGCGTGTCGTTTCGCCGTATTCTCACCGAGCTCGAGCCCTGGTTCCGGCCGGAATGGGATCTCGACCGCGGCGGCAAGGAGCTTGTGCAGTTCTTCCGCGACACGGGCTTCACCGAGCAGGACTACACGGGCCGCAAGACGATCCGCCTCGAGCAACTCAAACATCTGGTCGCGACAGGCGCCCTGACCCCTGACCTGCGGTGGGCGGCCTAGAGGAGACCAACCGATGCCGATGGAGTTCGAACCCCAGATCCTGCCGGGTGCCTTCCTGATCAAGCCGGCGCCGTTCTGCGACGAGCGGGGGGTATTTCGCCGGCACTTCTGTGCCCGCGAGTTCGCCGCGCACGGCATCGCATCAAACGTCCTGCAGTCGAACGTATCCGAAAACCGCCATGCCTTCACGCTTCGGGGCTTCCACTACCAGCTCGCGCCACACGGCGAAGGCAAGACGCTCACCTGCCTGCGCGGACGGCTTCACGACATCATGGTGGATTTGCGGCCCAACTCGCCGACATACCTCAAGTGGATCTCGTTCGAACTCGACGGCGAGAATCGCCACAGCATCCACATCCCACCCGGCTGCGCGAACGCCTTCCTGACGCTCGAGGACGACACGCTCGTCTACTATGTGGTGTCGGAGTACTACCAGCCGACAGCGGAACGGGGCATCCGCTGGAATGATCCCCGCTTCGGCTTCCACTGGCCGCGTGATCCGGTCCATATCTCGGCGAAAGACGCCGCCTGGCCCGACTACGCGCCCCCGCAGGCCTGACCCACGATGCGCGTAGTGCTCACGGGTGCATCTGGTTTCATCGGCAGGCCGGCTCTCGCCATCCTGCTCGAGCGCGGGCACGAGGTGCTGGCCCTTTCCCGGCAGCCGCGTCCGGCTGGAATCCCCGACCGCGTACGGTGGCATGTCGCCGACCTCAACGCGACCGACTCGTACGCAGCTGACGTGAGGAACTTTACGCCGGATGCCGCGCTCCACCTCGCCTGGCAGGGCATTCCCGACTATGGCCTTGAAACCAGTCTCCGCAATCTGCGGGCTGGCGCCGTGTTCGCCGATCATCTGTTTCAAGCTGGCTGCCGTCATCTCGCGGTGAGCGGGTCGTGCTGGGAGTATGGCAAGGTGGCGGGGCTGGTCTGCGAGGCTGCGTCGCCCGTTGCACCGAGCATTTTTGGCGCGGCAAAGGCTGCCCAGCGAATCATGCTCGAAGCGATCGCTCGTGCCGCCGGCAGATCCCTGGCCTGGGGGCGCGTGTTCTATCCCTACGGCCCCTGGCAGAAGCCAGCGTCGCTCGCACCCACACTCT
>RFPF01000427.1 GCA_009926295.1 Planctomycetia bacterium | reverse complement strand
CTCGAAGACACCGACGGCGACGGCCGGGCCGACACGCAGACGGTGTTTCACCAGGGCCGCGACGTCGATTCCGCGCTCGGCGTCTGCGTGCTCGGCGAGGGTCCGGGGCGGAAGGTGATCGTGTCGTGCGGGCCCGACGTCTTCGTGTTCCATGATGATGACGGAGATCTCAAGGCCGACCGCCGCGAGTCGCTGTTCACGAAGACCGGCGCCCCGCAGCACGACCACTCGGTGCACGCGTTCGTGGCCGGGCCCGACGGCCGGCTGTACTTCAACTTCGGCAACTACGGCAAGGCCGTGCACGACCGCGACGGGCGGCCCGTGAAGGATCGCTTCGGCAACGAGGTGAATGCCTCCGGCCGGCCGTATCGCGAGGGGATGGTGTTTCGCTGCAAGCCCGACGGCACCGACTTCGAGGTGCTCGGCCACAACTTCCGCAACAGTTATGAAGTGGCCGTCGATTCCTTCGGCACGCTCTGGCAGAGCGACAACGACGACGACGGCCATCGCGGCACGCGGATCAACTTCCTGATGGAGTACGGCAACTACGGCTACAAGAACGAGGCGACAGGCGCCGGCTGGCAGGTGCCGCGGACGAACATCGAAGCCGAGATCGCCCGGCGGCACTGGCATCAAAACGATCCGGGCGTCATCCCCAATCTTTTGCTCACGGGGGGCGGCTCACCGTGCGGGATCTGCGTGTACGAGGGGACGCTTCTGCCGCAGCGGTATCACGGATCGCTCATTCACTGCGACGCCGGCCCCAACGTCGTGCGGGCCTATCATCCAGAGCGGAGCGGCGCCGGCTTCTCCGCCACGATCGAAACGCTCGTGGACGGCTCTGCGGACAAATGGTTTCGGCCCTGCGATGTGTGCGTCGCGCCCGACGGCTCGCTGATCGTGGCCGACTGGCACGATCCTGGCGTGGGCGGCCACGGCATGGCCGATACGGCCAAGGGCCGGATTTTCCGCATCGCCCCCCGCGGTTCGAAGTGGTCGGTACCCACGGTGGACATGGCGACCGTCACCGGAGCGGTCGAGGCGATGGAGAGTCCGAATCTCTGCACCCGGGCGATGGCACTCGACCGCATCGGTCGCGAGCCTGGCGCCGCGGTCGCGGCCCTCGACGCGGCGGCCCGCGATCCGCAGGACGAACGGCACGCCGCACGATTGGCCTGGGCGCTCGGCATGCTGCCGGGCCGGGCGGAGGCGACCGTGCAGCAGCTTGCCGCGGCGAACGATCCGCAGATGCGCAGCCTTGCAATCAGGATGTGCCGCCGCGTGCAGGGGGACGTACTCGGGCTGGTGGAGACACTCGCCCGCGACCCCGAGGCCGCAGTCCGGCGGGAGTGCGCCCTCGCGCTCCGCGGCCTCACAGGCGAGCGGGCCGACCGGGCGTGGGCCGAACT
>RFPF01000426.1 GCA_009926295.1 Planctomycetia bacterium | reverse complement strand
TCGCGGCGTCGTCGGCATCGCTTGCACTCGCCACCCGCCACCCGCCGGTCTTGCCGACGTCGATGGCCCCGTCCGGCTCGGTCGCGGGAAACACCTCCGCCCGCGGCCGCGGCCGGCCGTCGGGCCCGCTGATCGCGTGCACGGGCAGGCTCGTGAGGCGCGTGCCGCCCCACGGCGCGTTCAGGAAGTCGAAGACGATGTCGTCGCGGGTGCTGAAGTTGTGGACCACCCAGGTGAGCTCGATGATCCCGTCGCCCACGTCGCGGGTTTGGCAGGAATAGAGAATCGGCGACCTGTGGATCGTGCGCACCTGCGGCACGAGCCCCCAGTTGAGCGTGCGGATCGTGCGAGCCTCGGCGTCGGCCTCGAAGGCGGTAAAGGCTCTGCACAGCCGACTCGCCGGGAATATAGGCCCCCGAATTGTGGATGAAGAGCGAGGTCTTGTAGGGAAGCGCTTTCCACCGCGCAGGGAGGTCGTCCGGCACCCTGCCCGCCTTGAGCAGGGGATTGATGCCGTTGTAGCGGCTGCAGACGGCCACGAACTGCCAGACCTCGTCGTTCCAGGGCGATTGCTCATCGCGGGCATCCCGCCAGGATGGCGGCACACTCTCGCCGAACGCCCCGCGAAGGGAATAGATCTGTCCTCCCTGCCCCACGCGCAGGGCGAACGAATCATCGCGGCCCTGCGAGTGGGCGAGCTGGGCGAGAAACACCTGCCGCTCGTCGAGCCCTTCCGCCCACACGCTGCCGCTCGGCACGTAGTCGCGAGTGATCGTCGTCTCACCGCGTTCGCCGCCCGGCACCTCCGCCACCGACGGCGGAAACACGTCGAGCAGCGGCTCCGCCGCGGTGGCGTGGAAGGCCATCAACGCCAGCAGGGCGATGACAAATGCACGCATTTCGGAACCACAATTTCGTTGTCTCAGGAAGCCCGAAATCGAGCCAGCAAATGGACGTCCATACCGACAAGACCGGCCAAACGAGCATCCGGGATTCTTGCCATCGCTACCGCACGCCGCAAATCGCCGAAGAAGCCCGGCCTGATCGCGGCTGCTCGCATTCGGCTGATGTGCGCCGCTGTGTCGTCACGGTTCTGCTGCTCTGCAACCGCCTCATTTCGCCACAACTGCCGCTGAACATCGGTGAGTGACACCGACACTCGCTGCTTGCCTTCCGCCAACGCCGTCGTGATCTGATCAACCTGGTCTTCCGTCAACTGCATCGTCATTCCTCCACTTCGAACGCGGTGATGGGCATGAACAGATTCGCGTTGTTTTCCGAATGGTATCGTGCCGTGTTGGCCGCTGCGCCCCGGCTGAGGCGCTGGGCTGATTGAATGATGAAAACGTGGCTTGCATGGAGGATGAAGATCAGAGTGACTTCTTGATTTCCGACCAGATCGTCGCGTCG
>RFPF01000425.1 GCA_009926295.1 Planctomycetia bacterium | reverse complement strand
CTGCCGCCGCGGCGGCAGCGGCTGCTCGACTCGTGCGGCCTCGCGCTCGCCGATCCAGTCGTGTCCGACGTCGATTCCCCGCCGTGGGATCGGGCGATGATGGACGGGTTCGCGGTGCGGGGCGACGACGTCGCCGCGGGTGGTGGCCACACGGACCTCGACGTGGTGGTGGACCTCGCCGCAGGCGACGTCACGTCGCTCGTGATCGGCCCAGGCTCGTGCGCCCGGATCATGACGGGGGCGCCGCTGCCCGCAGGCGTTGACGCGGTGATCCCGATCGAGTGCGCCGAGGGCGACGCTGCGCACGGGCACGCGGGCAGCCGCGTCAAACTCCGCGACGGACGGTTTCGTCCGGGGCAGCATGTTGCCCGGCGGGGCACGGCGTTCCGCGCCGGCGATCCCGTGCTGCCCGCGGGCATCGTGCTCGGCGCCGCCGAGATCGGCCTCGCGGCCGAGGCGGGGGCGACACACGTGGTCGCCGCGTGCCGCCCGCGGGTCGCGATCCTCTCCACCGGCAGCGAGCTCGTGCCGCCCGAGGCGACACCCGCCTTCGGCCAGACACGCAACTCGAATGGTCCGATGCTCGCGGCCGCCGTGCGGCTCCTTGGCGCAGAGCCGATTCCGCTCGGCATCGCGGCCGACCGGCCCGAGGCGATCCGCGCCGCGGTGGCGCAGGGCCTGGCGGCCGACGTGCTCCTGCTCTCGGGCGGCGTGTCGGCGGGCGACCTCGATCTCGTGCCGGAGATTTTCCGCGCCTGCGGAGTCGACAAGGTGTTTCACAAGGTCCGCCACAAGCCGGGCAAGCCGCTGTGGTTCGGCGTGATGCGCCGCGACCAGGCCGCATCCACGCTCGTCTTCGGCCTGCCCGGCAATCCCGCGAGCAGCCTCGTGTGCTTCGAACTCTTCGTGCGGCCGGCGCTCATGATCCTCGCGGGAAAGCCGCGGAACGAGTGGCATCTTCCGCGAGTCCGCGCCCGGCTCACCGCGCCCGCGAAGGCCGCCGCTGACCGGCCCGTCTATCTGCCCAGCCGACTCGAAGGCCCACCGGATGCGCTCCGGGCGACACCATTGCCCTGGACAGGCTCGTCCGACTTACAGGGCTTCGCGGGTGCGAACGGCTACATCGCCCTCCCCGCGGGCGGCACGATCCACGACGCGGGTACCGACGTCGAAGTCGTGCTGCGCGTGTTTTGCTAGCGCGCCGGCTCCCGGGACACGGGGTGCCCGAAGCCTCCTCAACGCAGCTGACAGTCCCTCGCTTGCGCTTCGGGCTTCCGTTCAGGGGAGGCGAGGGGTTGCCCCTACCATTGAGCCGGCTTGGCTGACCAGCGAAGCCATGGATGGCGCAGCGCAGTCAGTCGGAGTGAACGCAGCCCGGAGGGCGCAGTGAACGTCCGGCGAAATGGTACGGGGC
>RFPF01000424.1 GCA_009926295.1 Planctomycetia bacterium | reverse complement strand
ACCTCGCCGCCGGCCGAGAAGCCGAGCATCCCGACCTTCTCCGGCTTGATCCCCATCTCGGCCGCCTTCGACCGCACGAGCCTGACGGCCCGCTGACCGTCCTGGAGCGAGTGCTCCTCGAACTTGTAGGGCACGCCCGGCTCACGCGGCAGCCGATATTTGAGCACGAATGCCGCAAACCCGTGGTCGGCCAGGAACCGGGCCGGCTCCACGCCGCCGCCTTGGAAGCCGAGCTTCGCGAGCCCGCCGCCGGGCGCCACGATGATCCCCACGCCGGTCGCCTGCGCCGGCTCGGGCAGAAACACCGTCAGCGTGGGCTGGTGGACGTTCGTGATCGAGCCCTTGTCGACCACCTCGGCCTCGCCCTTGCGGCTTTCGAAGCCGGGCGGGCCGTTCTCCCAGAGCGGGATCACCGGCGGGTCGCCGGCGACCGCGCGCGGCAGCGCCGACAGGGCGACGACCAGCATGACGATCAGGCGGCGGTATGCGTGCATGGTGCCTCAGCGGTTGACGAGGAAGTGGCAGATGTCGCCGTCGCGCATCGCGTAGTCTTTGCCTTCGACGCGGAGCTTGCCGGCGGCGCGGATGTCTTTTTCGGTGTGATACTGCTCGAGATCCTCAAGCGAGTAGATCTCGGCCCGGATGAAGCCCTTCTCGAAGTCGGTGTGGATCACACCTGCGGCCTGCGGGGCGAGGGCGCCGACGGGGATCGTCCACGCGCGGACCTCCTTTTCACCGGCCGTGAAGTAGCTCTGCAGGCCGAGCGTCTTGTAGGCGGCCCGGGCGAGGGCGGCGAGCGCGGGCTCCGTGAGACCCGCGCCGGAAAGCATCTCGGCCCGATCGGCCGGATCGAGTTCGGCGATCTCGGCCTCGAGCTTCGCGCATACGGGCACGACCTCCGCCCCGGCCTTCGTCGCCGCGGCTCGCACCGCCTGCACGAGCGGGCCTTTTCCTCCGAGGTCGGTCTCGTCGACGTTGGCCACATAGAGGATCGGCTTGGCCGTGAGCAGGCCGAATTCCTTGACGGCTTTCTTCTCGGCCTCGTCGAGCACGAGCGTGCGCAGCGGCTTCTGCTCGCCGAGGTGCGCGAGGCACTTCTTCATCGCGTCGACCTTGAGCTTCGCCTCCTTGTCGGCGCTCTTGGCCGCCCGCTCCGCCTTGGGGAGCAGGTTTTCGAGGTGCTGGATGTCGGCGAGCATGAGCTCGATCTCGATCGTCTCCATGTCGGAGACGGGATCGACCTTGCCCGCCACGTGGATCACGTCGGGATCCTCGAAGCAACGCACCACCTGGAGGATCGCGTCGACCTCGCGGATGTGGGAAAGAAACTTGTTGCCGAGCCCCTCCCCCTCGCTGGCCCCCTTCACGATCCCGGCGATGTCGACGAGCTTGAGGGCCGCCGGAATCACCTTCTGCGGC
>RFPF01000423.1 GCA_009926295.1 Planctomycetia bacterium | reverse complement strand
AGCGACAACGACGACGACGGCAACCGCAGCGTGCGGATCAACTACGTGATGGAATATGGCAACTACGGATACAAGAACGAGATCGACGGGGCCGGCTGGCGGGTGCTGCGGACGAATCTGGAGGCCGATCTGCCCCTTCAGCACTGGCACCAGAATGATCCCGGCGTGGTGCCAAACCTTTTGCACACGGGAGCGGGATCGCCCACGGGCATCTGCGTGTACGAAGGGCACCTTCTGCCGGAGCGATTCCACGGCGCGATTCTCCACTGCGATGCAGGCCCGAACGTGGTGCGGGCCTACCACGTGAAGCCCGCCGGAGCGGGCTATTCCGCCACCGTGACAACGCTCGTCGACGGCTCGGCCGACCGTTGGTTCCGTCCGAGTGATGTCTGCGTCGCCCCTGACGGCTCGTTGATCGTGGCCGACTGGCACGATCCGGGTGTGGGCGGCCACGGGATGGGCGACACCGAGAAGGGCCGCCTCTACCGGATTACGCCGAAGGGTTCGCCTGATCGCGCTGCAGCCTCGGCGAACAAGGTGCCGCCGCCGGCAGTCGATGTGGGGACGATCGCGGGCGCCGCGGAGGCGCTTTCCAGTCCCAACCTTTGCACCCGGGCGATGGCGCTCGAAAGACTGTCCACGGAGCCTGAAGCGTCGGCTGCGGAACTCGCGAAGGCTTTCGACAAACAGCCCGACCTGCGGTTGCGTGCCCGGCTGGCCTGGGCGGCGGGCATGCTGCCCGGTCAGGCCGAGCGGTGGATCGAGCGGCTGGCGGGGCAGGATGACGAGCACCTGCGGGCTGTGTCGCTGCGGATGTGCCGGCTCACCAAGGGCGATGTGATCGGTCTGGTCGAGAAACTCTCCGCCGACCCGTCGGCTGCCGTCCGCCGCGAGGCCTCGATCGCGCTGCGAGGCCTCGCCGGGGAAAGGGCCGACCGGGCGTGGGCCGCACTCGCCGCGCGGCATCAGGCGGGCGACCGCTGGGAAGTGGAGGCACTTGGGATCGGTGCCGATGGTGCGCACGGGATGTCGGTGCCGAACCAATGGGACGGCCGGCTCGCAGCGTGGCTGGCGACGGTGAATGGTGGCTGGAAGACGCCCGCCGGCCGTGAGATTGTCTGGCGCAGCCGTGCCGCCGTCACGCCGCCGATGCTCTGTGAGTTGATCGGCGACCCTTCGACCACGACGAGCGAGTCGCTCGCGCTGGTGCGGGCACTCGACTTTCAGGAACCGGCGCGGACCGCCGCGGCCGTCACGCAGTTCGTTTCGCGATTCACCGCCCCGGATGAAAAACTCCGCGTGATTCTCCCCGAGCTCGTGGCACGACTCGATGCCGGTACTGCGAGCGAGAGCGGCGTCGGCAATCGTATCGACGAGGCCGCCGGCTACGCCGCGGGCACGCGGGCATTCGTCGAGATCGTGCGGCGGTTCGGGCTCGA
>RFPF01000422.1 GCA_009926295.1 Planctomycetia bacterium | reverse complement strand
CGGCGCCCGAGGCGGTGGTGTGGCGGCGGACGACCAGCGACGCGGGGCCGGCCGCAGCAGCCGGGGTGGTGGGTGAGGTCATGACGGACTCGCCACCTCGTCGACGCCGGCGTCGGCCGGTGGGCCGGCATGGCCCGCCTTGCGGGCGACCTCGGCCGCCACGCGCGAGGGCCCGTGGCCGATCTCCGGCTGCGTGAGGTGGCCCCAGTCGAGGGCCTGGTCCTGCCGGTAGTCCTTGCCGAGCGTGAGAGCCGTCACCGCCTTGGCCATCTCGTAGCCGAGGTAAAACGCGTGGCTGGAGTCGATGTCGTCACGCAGCGTCTCGAGTTCGGCGAACAGGGCGAACGGATCGCGCGACTGGAGGTGGATGCCCGCACCGACGACGTGCAGGAGCCCCCCTTCGGCGAAGATCCGGATGTTGGGGTCGCGGATCGCGGCCGCGAGCGCCTCGAGGGCCTCGGGCCCGTGGGCCTGGGGCCTGCCTGCGCGGAGGGTCACGAGCCGCGGCTCGACGTGCTTTGGCAGCGTGCGGTGGACCACGGCGTGGTGCACGAGGGCGCGGGCGAGGGCGCACTCGCGCACGCTGCTCCGCGCCCAGTGGATCACCTCGGTCGTGAGCACCGAGCGGATTCCGGCCTCCTGGCAGAAGCCGAGGAGCAGCGTGTTGACACCGGCGGAGTCGACGTCGGTGAGTTCCGTGAGGTTGCCCACGCCCATCATCATCTCGGCGTCGGGGTATCGCCTCCGCACGTCGAGGTAGCGGCCGAGGCTCGCCGCGAGCCCGAAGCCGATCGGCTCGAGCACCGGATCGAGGCGGCAGGAGACGCCCGCGGCTGCGAGCCTCGCGATCGTGTCGTCGAAGCCGGCGAGCGTGGCCGGCACGTCGGGAACGACGACCACCTCGCATCCCCAGTCGCCGGCCGCGGCCACGTTCGATGAATTGACCGAGAGGACGAGGCTCGCCCCGGCCCGCACCGCCGCGGCGACCTCGGCCGGGGAGAAGCTGTCGATCGAGACCTTCATCCCCTCGGCCACGAGCATGCGCACCGCGTCTCCCACGCCGGACCACGTCGAGCCCGGATCGCAGCCCACGTCGATCCGGTCGGCCCCGGCGGCCACGAGCCTGCGGGCTTCGGCCAGGAGCGTGCCGGGGGAGAGCCGCGGAGCGTGGTTGATCTCGGCGATGATCTCGATGTCGTGGGCGCCGTAGCCGGCGAGGTCGCGCGACTGCTGTCCGAAGAACTCGTCGAGCCTCCGGAGATCGGCCGGTCCGCGTTCCACCGGCACCGCGGTCACCGTCCGAAACACGTCGAGCGGGCCGCTGCATGCCCCCGGCAGCACCACGCGGGTGGTCCCCTCGGGCACGGCGAGCCGCCGGGCGACCCACGGCGTGGTGAGCAGCGCCGCGACGGTGATGTTGAGGACCTGCACGGTGTAGTCGAAGCCGACACGGGGCGCGAGGGCCTCGAGCACGTGCCGGAGCGAATGCTCGGCGAGCCG
>RFPF01000421.1 GCA_009926295.1 Planctomycetia bacterium | reverse complement strand
TGCCGCGATCGCCGGGGGAGGGGGTGTCGGGGGATGGTGCCATGGCCCGATATGGTAAGACTTCGGGCATGGCTTCGCCCGGGGATTCGTCCGGCATCGGCAGGCTCGAGCTCGTCGAGTTTCCGCACCCTGCGCTGCTGCGGCGCACGCGGCCACTCGTGCGGATCGACGACGCCGTCCACGACGCCGTGGAGCAGATGTTCGACATCATGTACGCCGCCGGCGGCATCGGCCTTGCGGCGAACCAGGTGGCGCTTCCCTACCGGCTGTTCATCGTCAACCTGGAGGCCCGTCCTGATGCCGGCGACGAGCTGGTGTTCGTGAATCCGACCCTGAGCCGCCCCCGCGGCAACTCCGTGCACGAGGAGGGGTGCCTGAGCCTTCCGGGGCTGCGCATGGACGTGCGGAGGCCGGAGCAGATCGTGGTGAGCGGGTGGTCGCTGGAGGGCGAGCCGTTCGAGCACGACCTCGCCGGCATGCTGGCCCGCGTGGTGCAGCACGAATACGACCACCTCGAGGGCCGGCTGTTCACAGACCGGCTGCCGGAGGCGGCCGCGCTCGAGGCGCGGCGGGCGCTCGACACCTTTCGCGAGGTGTTCGCCGGCCGGCAGTCGCGCGGCGAGGTGCCGACGTCCGCAGATCTCGTGGCTCGGCTCGACCGGCTCGAAGCGGAGCGGTGCGGGAACGCCTGACGAGCATGACGTCGCTCCAGCCGCTGCGGCTCGTGGTGATGGGCACGGGGCCCTTCGCCGTGCCGATGCTCTCGGCCTTGCTCGGATCGCACCACCGGATCGCCACCGTGGTGACGCGGCCGGATCACGCGGCTCCGGGCCGCCGCCCTCCGGCAAACCCGGTGCGCGCGGCGGCCGCGGCCGCGGGCGTGCCCGTGCTCGACCCCGAGCGGATCAACGACGAAGAACAGGTCTTAACGCTCGAACGGATCGCCCCGGAACTGCTCGTCGTCTGCGACTACGGCCAGATCCTCTCGCCCCGGCTGCTGGCCGTGGCGCCGCTCGGCGGCATCAACCTCCACGGCTCGCTGCTTCCCCGCCACCGCGGCGCCGCCCCGATCCAGTGGGCGATCCTCGAGGGCGACCCGATCACGGGAGTGAGCGTGATCCACATGACGCCGGCGCTCGACGCAGGCAACGTGATCGTGGCGCGGGCGGCTCCGATCTATCCGGGCGACACTGCCGCGGCGCTCGAGGCGCATCTCGCCGACCTCGGCGCGGGTGCCGTGCTCGAGGCGATCGACCGCCTCGCCGCCGCGCGGTCGCTCATCAGCCCGGGCGAGCCGGTGACGCTCGGCATGCCGCAGGATGCCGGCAAGGCAACGCGGGCGCCGAGGCTCGCGAAAGCCGATGGCATCGTGGACTGGGTGCAGCCCGCCACGCGGATCGAGCGGATGCGGCGAGCCCTCGAACCCTGGCCGCGCACGACCGCGTTCCTCGCCCGCGCGGGCGGGGAGCCGCTGCGGCTGGTGTTCGAAGACGTGGCCGT
>RFPF01000043.1 GCA_009926295.1 Planctomycetia bacterium | reverse complement strand
CGCCTCGCGGCCTCACGGGCCGCCTGCACGGCGGGAAGCAAAAGCCCGACGAGGACGCCGATGATCGCGATCACCACGAGCAGTTCGACGAGCGTGAACGCCTTCGGCCGCATCTTTCGTGTCACGACAACTGCCCCTCTTGCAAGACGAAAACAAGGGCTTTTTTCCCGACCCGCCATTACGATATCATAACAATAGTCACGGGGATCGAAAACGCGGAGGCGATCGGTCCGGCCGGAATCCGTGATCGACGCAGACAGACGGGGGTACATGCCATGCCAAGTGTCGCGGGAAGGAATGCTCGATCGGTGGGGGGACGTTTTTTTCGGGGCTTCACGCTCGTCGAACTTTTGGTCGTGATCGCGATCATCGGGGTGCTCGTCGGGCTGCTGCTGCCCGCCGTGCAGAGCGCTCGCGAGTCGTCGCGACGATCCGCCTGCACCAACAAGATCAAGCAACTCGCCCTCGCGGCGATCAACCACCACGAGACGAAGAAGTCGCTCCCGAGCCGGAACGGAGGCACGTGCTGCTACAACAACAACGCCAACGACCCGACGAAGGCCACGGCGACCAACTCGAACAATTCCGGCCGCCGCAGCGCATTCGTCGAACTCCTGCCGTTCATCATGTACGACGACATCATGGCGGGCGACTCCACGAACGCGGCCGGGGGGCCGTATGCCTACCAGGGCTGGACGCCCTGGAACACGGCGCCCTCGACGCTGACCTGCCCGGATGAGGCGTCCTCGTATCGGGCGGCCGGCCACAACTACGCCATCTGCATCGGTGATTCCGTCACGTTCTCGAACTCCGTCAACAATGCCACGAATCCCAACCTCGCAAGCGCCGCCGGCCGCGGTCTGTGGAACGTGGGCGCCTGGTACAACACGACGACCTCGCCGCCCACGCGGGCCAACACCGGTGTCAGGTTTCGCGAGTGCGCCGACGGCCTGAGCAAGACGATCCTGTTCAGCGAGCGGCTGCGCGGCCCCACGAACACCAGCACGTGGGCGGCCACCACCGGCGAGTCGATCACGAGCGCAATCGCCCAGGTGACGGGCATCTCGTCGAATCCCAGCGCCTGCCAGGGTGTTTCCGACGGCGCGAACTACGTGGCGGGGACTCAGGTCAAGACGGTCTGGGGCAACCTGTGGACCGACGGGCAGGCCGAGCGGGTGGGATTCCACACGATCCTGCCGCCGAACTCCCCTTCCTGCGGCGGTGCGACCGCGAACGCCGACAACACCACCGCCGTCCTGCCTCCCACGAGCGGCCACCCCGGCGGCGTGAACGTGGCGTTCGCCGACGGGGCGGTGGCCTTCATCGCAAACACGATCGACACCGGCACCCTCACGGTCGTCGTTTCCAACACCTCGACGGTTCCCAGTCCCTACGGCGTGTGGGGCGCCCTCGGCACGAAGTCCGGCGGCGAGCAGGCGGGCACATACTGATCGCCGCCCGTTTCGTGCACCTTCCATGATCCCGCAGCGACTCGTCAGGACAGGATGTTCCGCGCTGGCTGCCGCGACCATGTGCGCGGTGGCCTTCGCCGACGCCTACGACGCCGACGTCCGCCCGATCCTCCAGAAATACTGCTTCGACTGCCACTCTGGCGATCGGGCCGAGGCGGGGATCACGCTCGACACCTACCGCGAGTCGCGGGCCAAGACGCACGAGAGAAAGGCGTGGGTCAGGGTGCTCCGTCAGCTCGAGGGGCGAGCCATGCCCCCCGACGACGCCGACCAGCCGAGTCGCGAGGAGGCGGAGAAGGTCGAGCGCTGGATCACCTCCTACGCGCTCGTGCCCGACTGCTCGAAGGGGGAGCGGCCGGGCCGCGTCACGGTGCGCCGGCTCAACCGCGAGGAGTACAACAACACCGTCCGCGACCTGTTCGGCATCGACGTCCGCCCCGCCGACGATTTTCCGTCCGACGAGATCGGGTATGGATTCGACACGATCGGCGACGTGCTTTCGATCCCGCCCGTGCTTCTCGATCACTACATCGATGCCGCCGAGGTCGTGGCCCGGGCCGTGATCGCCAGCACCGACGCCGAGGCGGCCCCCATCCGGCCGATCGAGGGCGGCCGCCTCAACTCCACGGGCCAGTTCACCCGCACGATCGACATCACCGAAGAGGGCAACTACGTGCTCCGCGTGATGGCCTGGGGCGACCAGGCCGGCCCGGACCCCTGCCGGATGGTGATCGGCGTCGACGGGAAGCCCCGGCGCAAGGCGGAGGTTTCCAACGGCCCCGGCGCGCCTCTGGAATACGACGTGAAATTGCGGCTCGACCGCGGCAAGCACGAGATCGCGGTCGCCTTCCTCAACGACTTCTACGACAAGGCCGAGAAGGACCCGAAGAAGCGCGACCGCAACCTCGCCGTCGACACGATCACGCTCGCGGGACCGGTGGGAATCCTGCCCGCGACGCTGCCCGCCTCGCACACGAGGTTCTTCTCGAAGCCGATCGACCCCGCCTCCGACCTCACCGAGCAGATGGAGGCCTTCAAAGTGCTGCTCAAGCCCGTGGCCTCGCGGGCCTTCCGCCGCCCGGCGACGGCCGACGAACTCGACGGGCTCGCCGCCGTGTTCTTCGCGGCCAGGCGCGAGGGAGAGACGATCGAGCGGGCCGCGCAGCTGACGCTCTCGGCTCTGCTCGTGTCGCCGTCGTTCCTCCTCCGGTTCGAGGGCGACCCGCCCCCGGGCAGGATCCGCAGCCTCAACGACTACGAGCTCGCGGCACGGCTCTCCTACTTCCTCTGGAGCAGCCTGCCCGACGACGACCTCTTCCGGGCGGCGGCCCGCGGCGAGGTGCACACCCCCGAGCAACTCGCCGCCCAGGCCGGGCGGATGCTCCGCGACCCGAAGGCCGAGGCGCTCGTGAAGAACTTCGCAGGGCAGTGGCTGCAGCTCCGCGGGCTCGACGAGGTGAAGCCCGATCCGAAGCGGTTTCCGGGGTTCGACGCCGATCTCCGCGCGGCGTTCCGCCGGGAGACTGAGGAGTTTTTCTCCCACGTCGTGCGGGAGGACCGCAGCGTGCTCGAGTTCCTCGACGCCGACTACACGTTCGTCAACGAGCGGCTCGCCCGCCACTACAAGATCGCCGACGTGAAGGGGCCGGAGTTTCGCCGCGTGTCGCTCGACACGACCAAGCGCGGCGGCCTCCTCGGCCAGGCCAGCATCCTCACCGTGACCTCCAACGCCACCCGCACCAGCCCCGTGAAGCGTGGGAAGTGGATCCTCGAGAACCTGTTCGCCGCGCCGCCGCCCGATCCGCCGCCGAACGTGCCGGAACTCGACGGTGCGTCCGGCGAGAAGCTGGTGGGCACGCTGCGCCAGCGCATGGAGAAGCACCGCGCCGATCCGGCCTGCGCCTCCTGCCACAAGCTCATGGATCCGCTCGGATTCGGCCTCGAAAACTACGATGCCGTCGGGGCATGGCGCGACCGCGACGGCGACGCGGCGGTGGACTCCGGCGGCGAACTCCCCGACGGCCGCCGCTTCAGCGGCCCGGCCGAGCTCCGCACGATCCTCGCTGCCCGGAAAGACGAGTTTCGCCGCTGCCTCGTGGAAAAGCTCCTGACCTACGGCCTCGGGCGGGGACTCGAGTATTATGATGCGTGTGCGGTGGAGCGGATCGCGGCCGCGAGTGCGGCCGACGGCGACCGCTTCTCGGTGATCGTCGCCGAAATCGTGAAGAGCCCGGCGTTTCGCCAGAGGGAATCGGGAGCCGACGTCAAATGACGACCAAGCTTTCGCGTCGCACGATGCTGCGGGGCCTCGGCACGGGAATCGCCCTGCCGCTCCTCGAAGCCATGGAGGCGCCCGCGTTCGCGGCCCCCGCCCGCAAGGCGTCGGTGCCCGTGCGCATGGCGTTCCTCTACGTGCCCAACGGCATCCACATGCCCGACTGGACGCCGGCCGACACGGGCTCGGCTTACAAGCTCCCGCCCACGCTCGAGCCGCTCGCCGATCTGCGGGGCGACTTCAGCATCCTCACGGGCCTCGGGCAGCGCTGCGCCAACGCCAACGGCGACGGCCCCGGCGATCATGCCCGGGCCATGGCGTCGTTCCTGTCGGGAGTCCAGGCGCGGAAGACGGAGGGCCTCGACATCCACTGCGGCACGACGGTCGACCAGATCGCGGCCGCCGCGCTCGGCCGCCGGACGCGGTTTCCGTCGCTCGAGATCGGGGCCGACCGCGGCAAGAGCTCGGGCACGTGCGACTCCGGCTACAGCTGCGTCTATTCGTCGACGATCTCGTGGCGGACCGACAGCCAGCCGTTGCCGAAGGAGAACGACCCTAAGGTGATCTTCGAGAGGCTCTTCGAGGATGGCCGGGCCGGCGAATCGGCCCAGGCGCGGGCGAAGCGCGACCGCTTCAGCAGAAGCATCCTCGACTTCGCCCTCGAGGACGCCCGCCGGCTGGAGCGGGATCTCGGCGCGTCGGACCGCCGCAAGCTCGACGAATATCTCTCCGCCATCCGCGAGGTCGAGCAGCGGATCGACCGTTCGCACCGGGCCAACGCCGCGGGCGTCGCGAAGATGAAGAAGCCCGACGGCATCCCGCAGGACTACGAGCAGCACCTGCGGCTCCTCGCCGACCTGCTCGTGCTCGCGTTTCAGACCGACTCCACCCGGATCGCCACGTTCGTGTTCGCCAACGAGGGCAGCGGGCGGAGCTACCCGTCGGTCGAGGTGCCCGAGGGGCATCACGACCTCTCGCACCACGGCAACGACCCCGCCAAGCAGGCCAAGCTCGGCCGGATCAACCGGTTCCACACCCGTCAACTTGCCTACTTCCTCGGCCGGCTGAAGGCGGCCCGCGAGGCCGATTCCAATCTTCTCGACCGCAGCATGATCCTCTACGGCGGCTGCATCGGAGACGGCAACCGCCACGACCACAATCATCTTCCGATCCTGCTCGCGGGCCGCGGCGGCGGCACGCTCTCGCCCGGCCGCCACCAGCGCTACGAGGCGAAGACACCGCTCAACAACCTGTTCGCCTCCCTGCTCGATCGGATCGGCGCGAAGGCCGATGTCCTTCCGGAGGCGACCGGGAGGCTCGAGGGCGTATGACGACGCGGCTGCAGGCGCTCCTGATCGCGATCGTCGCCCTCCTCGGCGCGGCTGCATCCGCCGCCGCTGCACCGAAGGACCCGCAGCCGCAGCGGTATCACCTCCAGGCCCGGGCGAGCGAACTCGATCCGCGTGCCAAGCCGCATCCCGAGATCGACTTCGTGTTCGAGAAGGACGGCAAGCCCGCCGACGTGGAGCACGCCTCCGTCGACACCCGCGTGAAGCCCCGTGGCCGGCTCGTCGTGTGGCTCATGGACTACAACGACTCGCTGTTCACGCTGCTCAACGAGTACGGCCTGCACGCCGTGCAGCCGCACTACGCCAACAAGTGGTTCGGCATCCTCAAGCCCCGCGACCGGATGGACCGCGGCAACGTGCGGCTCGAGGCGGCGACGGGCCGCGACGTGTGCGACCAGCTCGACGTCCCGCCGCCGGACGGGATGATGGAACGGGTGCGGGCCATGCTCCACGGCCTGGCGCAGCGGCACCCGCAGGGCGACTGGAAGCAGTTTCTCTCGTCTGACGGCGCCGAGGTCCGCTGGAACAAGGTGATCGTCGCCGGGGCCTCTCACGGTTCGACCACCGCCGCCCGCTTCGCCAAGGAGGTGAAGGTGGACCGCGTCGTGATGCTCTGCGGCCCACGCGACCAGGACCAGGACTGGCAGTCGCTGCCGTCGGCGACGCCCACGAATCGCTACTTCGGATTCTCGCACGTGCTCGACGGCGGCTGGTCGGGCGACCACTACTGCCGCTCGTGGGAACTGCTGGGGATGCACGAGTTTGGCCCGATCGTGAACGTGGACGAGGCCGCCCCTCCGTACGGCAACACCCGCCGGCTCGTCTCGGCCGCGGACGTCGGCGGCGACGAGAAACGGGCACATTCCGCCGTGCAGCCGGGCAAGGGATCGCCGAAGGGTCCCGATGGCAAGATGGCGTACGAACCGGTGTGGCGCTATCTCTTCACGCACGACGTCGACGCTGTCGGTGAGCCGGTCCAGAAAGACCCCGACTGCCTCCAAGATCATCCGCTCGGCCGCTGACACGCATCGCAACAATCGCGGTCGGAGGAGGGCGAGGTCGGGCGTTTAACGCGGGAGGCGATCGAGCATTTTTTTGGCGATGGCGCGGATTTGAGCCGGCTGCGCTTCGATTTCAGCAAAACCCTCACCGACCCAATCCGCCGTGTCGGGATCAGTCGCGCGAATGTTGTTGACCCACGTGGAGAACACTTCACGCTCACTGTCCAGGCTCTGCCCAGCCACGTAGCGTTCGAGCTGCGCCCGCACGACCTCGAGCGGCGGCGGCACCTCCACCCGGACCGCTCGCGGCCGAGGCACTCCCGAAGGGCCACACCCCGTGAACAAAGTTCCCGCCATGAGAACGAGCCAAGCGGCCACACGAGTACCGTTCACAGGATCTCCCGCAAAAACAAATAGAACCTACAGCGCGTTGACGTCGACAGCCGAGCCATCGCTGCGATGGCCAAGCCTCTGGAACAAGTTCACATCCACTTCGTTGCGGATGAAGACGACCGCACCGTCCGCCATCAGGGCGTTCACACCACCATCGTGCATGCTGCGAGGCGGAATAATCTGGTTCGTGAAACTGTTCAGCCAGCCGCCGAGCGCGACGGCACCCACGGTCGGCTGAGCCCAGTTAGGAGGCGCCGCGGTGTTGAGAAGGGTCTGCATCGGCAGACCGCGGCTCCAGCGCAACCCGTTCTGCAAATTCGAAGCGCTCGGAGTGCTCGACCCGGCACTGGTGAGCTCCGCTTCCGTCATGAAGTCCTTATCCGATGCCGCCCATGAGCTCACGGCGAACACGTCGAAAGGATACGTGTTGCCTCCAACGCCCGAAAGAAACTCCGAGGCCAGAATGGTCTTCGAAAGTCCGTCGGCCACCTCGTTGATCCTCGTTCCCTTGCAGGCCACGATCATCCCGTTGGTGGTTTGCAGGACATTCGCCTCGCTTTGCACTCCAGTAGCGGGCAAGTAATCCGACCCATAACCAGCCATCGTCGGGTTGCTGCCCGCCGACCAGGCATATTGATTGCCCGGCAAGGTTCCCGACTTGAACGTCTGGTTGGACGATGGACAAAGAAATCCCTTCACCGGCACGAGGCCGAATGTCGCACCGTCATGATGGTCGTTACACGTCTTTGATTTATTCACGAAGTTGTAGAGGTCGGCCTGCTCGATGAACGGCAGGACCATGACATGGGCGCTGAGCAGCGTGTAACCGTACTGCCACCCGGCCGCCGTGCCGGACAGACCCGGCGGAAAATTGGCGCCTTTGGCGAAGACTTTTCGGGCGGCAACGTAGCCGTGCATGCCGACGCCAAGTTGCTTCAGATTATTCGAACACGCCGATCGGCGAGCCGACTCTCGCGCCCGCTGCACTGCCGGCAATAGCAGGCCGACGAGCACGCCGATGATCGCGATCACCACCAGCAACTCCACGAGGGTGAAGCCGCGACGGAGCGGGCTACCTGCGAGGACGTTCGGCAAAGTCCGAGTTCTCGATCGCGTCGATGAGAAAACCGAAAGCCTCCCCATACGATTCCCTTTCGATAGAACAGCCAAGAACAGAAGTGCCATGGGTGGCGATTTCACCGGGAATGCTTGCCTCCCGCCCCGCAAAACAGATCCGGCCGCTACCTCATTGAGCATCGAGACGCCCGGCGATGCTCTGCCACGTCGGACCGATCGCAAGGTCGCCAAATTCGATCCGGCCGCGGCTCGTGCATTCCAGCGACACCTGATCGAGACAGATGTCGGCGCTGACCCCATCGCTGACCAACGACCACTCGTCCGGCTCTTCCGATCCCGCCAGACGGTCTGCCGTCATCACCCGCACCAGGACCTGGTCGGGCCTGGCCCTTCCGGCCACGATCTTCGCGACCACGGCGTAGGTCTCGCCGGGCACCTGAGGAAGCGACGCTTTCAAAAGCGTGTCGGCGACGCGAACCATGGCCCCGTCATCCTTCCGCAAGCCGATCTGGATCAGAGACTTCTGCTCAAGTTCCTGCTCCGCCGTCAGACCCCGCTTCCGCAGGACGATCATCGCCCGATGTTCGTCCTTCCGCACCGTCGAACCACGTCGGACGAGAAACCGGAGGTACCATATGCCATCCTGCGATAGATCGATCGGCGCCTGCAGTTGCCGATGCGCTGCCGACCGTTGCTCTCCCGCGTCTTTACCGGAGCCGTCGTACAGCACCGCGCAGGATCCCGCGCCCGCCAAGCCGGGCGAAACCAGCCGAAGCCCACCCTGCCGGGACCGCCACGCCTCGGCCCACCCGCTCCCCGACCGTATGCCATTTATTTCATTACCACCACCGCGGAAGTCGTCGACGACCGACGGCAAGACCGCCACAGGGCTCGATGAGCCCTCTTCAGCAGATTTCTCCACAAGCGCGACATCGAGTGGAATGGCGGCCACATCCTGCTCCTCGCGATACCTGCGGCCGGCTCCAGCCTCGATCAGTTCATGCTGTTCTGCCTGCGCGCCCTCGGCGGGCGTTCGCCGAACGGAACCCTCCGCCACGTGCACCTCTTCGGAATGATCACCGATGACAGCGGCGTAACGAGTGCCGATGTTCCTGAACACCGAGCGTGGCGTGACGATTTCGATCGGTTCGCACGTCTGATCGCCACGGAACACGAATGTTCCCCGATCGATCGACATCGCCCTTCGCGAGCGCAACGTGAACCGCGCCTGGCTCGTGAGAAACACCTGGGCTCCGCCGTCAAACCGCACCGTCACGCCCCCGGCAAGAATGGAGCACGGCCCTGCCGCGATCCTCACGCCTGGAGTGACCGCCTCGCCGTTGAGCACGGCATCGTCGCTGGCCGACACGACCGTGCCCACGTAGCTCGGAACTGCCGCATAACCAGCCAGGGCGTTGACCGACTCGAAACGTGCGGGGACGACGCCACGCCGGATTCCCGGAACAACGAACCACGCCAGCAGCAGCGACGCGGCCATGAGCGACGCAACGACGGCAACCCAGGGAACGAGCCAGCCGCGGGCGGGCGCCGACACCGGACGAGACGCCGCGCCTGCAATCGCCGCGTTCATGTCGAGATAGCGCACGTAAAACCGCCGCGCGTCGGCGTCGCTCGCAAGCAGTTCGGCCAACTCGGCCACCTGCTCCTCGCCGATCGTGTCGTCCACGACCGCGGAGAGCAGCGCATGAAGTCTCTCGCGTTGGACCCGATTCATGCCTGCCCCCCGAGCACCACGGAGCGGCTGATGCATTCGAAGAGCAGCCGCCGCACCCGCTCCAGGTTTCGAAACAAAGTACGACGGCTCTGGGAAAACATGGCGGCGATCTGCTCGGCTGAGGCGCGATCCACATACCTCGCCAGAATCAGCCTGCGATCGAGGTCAGAGAGCTTTTCAAGGCACTTGTCGAGGGCAGCGAGTCGCTCGGCGAGCACCGGCTCCTCCTCCTCCCGCGTCACTGCCAGCAGTTCCAGCACCTCCGTCGGCAGGCGGACCACCCGCCGAGGCCGCTGCTGCTCGTGAAACTTTAGCACCTTGAGATAAGCGAAGCGGCACGCCCACGGCAGAAAAGGCCGGGCTTTGTCGTACTCGCCAAACTTGCGGGAAATAGAGATGCACACCTCTTGCAAAACGTCTTTCGCGTCTTCATCGCTGGGGAGCAGCGTGTAGATGTAACGCCGCAAATGGTCGTAATTGGCCGTGATCAGGCTCAAAAACAACTCGTTGTCGGAGTCGGGCGTCGAAGACACGAAAAACCTTCCACCAAGAGGAACACACTGCCGCCGGGCAGCCGCACCCAACCACTTCTATCTTCCGGTAACGCGGGGCTTTGTGCCACGCGGCCTGCAGCCGCCCGGAATTCGCCCATCCAGAATCGGCGGGGCTCGAGGCCCGCGGGGGCCTCGAGCACAACCGTCTGGTTCCCGGACACTTGCGGACGCCGAGCCGCCTCCCTATCTTCTCGCTCCCCGCGAAGCACATGGCGGCGGTTTTCAGACCGCATGCGAGAAGGGCCGAGATGTCAGCGACCGATCCCAGTGCCGTCTGCCGCCTCGTAGGCCATGCCTGGGCCGCGGGCATGATCTGGTGGGCGGCAGGCATCCTGCAGGCAGCCGCCCCCGTACCCACCGAGGTCGTTCCGGAGCGGATTCCGGAGTCGAAACCGCGGAGCGTCGTCTTCATCCTCTCCGACGACCACCGCTACGACGCGATGGGCTTCCTCGGCCATCCCTTTGCCAACACCCCTGCGATGGACTCGCTGGCGATGAACGGGGCGCACGTCAAAAACGCACTCGTCACGACCTCGCTCTGCTCGCCGAGCCGCGCGTCGATCCTCACGGGCCTCTACACGTTTCGGCACCGGGTGATCGACAACAACCGGCCGATCCCGCCCGGCACTGTGTATTTTCCGCAGTACCTGCAGAAGGCCGGCTACGCGACCGCGTTCATCGGCAAGTGGCACATGGGCGGCGAGAGCGACCGCCCGCAGCCGGGCTGGGACCACTGGGTGAGCTTTGCCGGGCAGGGCCACTATCTGCCGCCCACTCCCGACTACACGCTCAACGTCGATGGCCGCCGCGTCAAGCAGGCGGGCTACATCACCACCGAACTGACCGACTACGCGATCGACTGGCTGAAGCGGCAAAAGCCCACCGAAAAACCGTTTTTTCTCTACCTCTCGCACAAGGCGGTGCACGCCAACTTCACGCCCGAGAATTCATACGAAGGCAGCTGCAAAGACCTCCCCTTCAAGCGCCCGCAGACGGAAAGCACCACCGCCACCGATCGACTCGCGCCGCGCTGGCTGCGGGATCAGCGCAACTCCTGGCACGGCGTCGACTTCCCCTACCACAGCGACCTCGATATCGAGCGGTATTACAAGCGCTACTGCGAAACACTCCGCTCGGTCGACGACAGCATCGGCCGCGTGCTCCGTCAACTCGAGGCCATGGGAATCCTCGACGATACGCTCGTGATCTACATGGGCGACAACGGCTTCATGTTTGGGGAGCACGGTCTGATCGACAAGCGGGTGGCCTACGAGACGTCGATTCGGGTGCCGATGCTCGTGCAGTGTCCGGCCCTGATCAAGGGAGGCACCGTGCTCGACCAGATGGTGGCCAATATCGACGTTGGCCCGACTGTGATGGAGGCAATGGGCCTGAAGACGCCGCCGCACATGGACGGCACGAGCTTCCTGCCGCTCGCACGCGGGGAGCGCGTGCCGTGGCGCCATCACTTTCTGTACGTCTACTACTGGGAGAAAAACTTCCCCCAGACTCCCACCACGTTTGCGTTGCGAACTCCCACCCACAAATACATCACGTACTACGGCCTCTGGGATGCCGACGAGCTCTACGACCTCGAGGCCGACCCGGGGGAATCGAAGAACCTGCTTTACGACCCAGCCCACGCAAAGACGGCCCGAAAACTGGAAAACGACCTCTACCGCCTGATGGGCGACCTCGGTGGCATGGAGATTCCCCTCAACCAGCCCAAGGGAGGGGTCAACGACAAGAGGCTCCGCTCGCGCGGCGGCGACTCCGCCGCAGACTTCCCCGAGCCGTTCGTCGTCGAAGAGCCGCTCAACCAGGACGCCGGCTGATCCCGATCACTGGGATCGCCCCTCGGCCGACGAGCCGTTCATTTTTGACTGAGAACGGGAAAAACGAGCCGCGGCCCGGCCACCTGCGGGGCCCGTTTTCACAAGACGAGAGCCAGACAAGGCCCTGCGTGGCACTTTTGCCGAATCCGGCGGAAATAACACGTAGCCGGGAATATCCGGTTGCCGCAAAACGATTGAAGTTTGCGGAGCCAGGGTCGCTGGAGGGGGAAAAGCATGGCAACTCCTGTTTTTTCGCATGTTCTTTCTCGCATGCTTCGGTGCCACCGTGCCGCGGCGTGGGCTTTGGCTGTGGTTTTGTCCCTCACGGCCGGGCCGGCCCTGGCGCAGACCCGCGGAACCTGGAACGTCGATGCCGATGGCACCTGGAGCGTCACCTCTAACTGGCTAAGCGGCGCTGTCGGAGGTGGCGTTGGCGGTACAGCAAACTTCACAAACAACATCACGGCCACCCGCACAGTCTCGCTCGACACCAACCGAAGCCTTGGAGGTTTTGTCTTCGGCGACTCCGACACGACATCGGTGGCGAGTTGGATCGTGGCTCCAGTGACGGGTGGAACCACGATGACGATGGCGAATGGGACCAATAGCCCCACGATTACCGTCAACGCCCTCGGTGCCGGGCAAACTGCGACGATTTCGGTTGTGCTCGCTTCCAGCACCTCGCCGGCCATCATCAAAGACGGTGTTGGCACGTTGGTGCTGAGTGCCAGCAATACCTTTGCGAAGCTGGCTATCAATGCGGGAACCCTGCAGATCAGCACAGACCGCAATCTGGGAGCCGTGCCCGGCGCCTTTACGGCTGATCAGATCACGATCTCGAACGGGGCCACTCTGCGAACAAGTGCGGCCGTCACCTTGGGTGGCAACCGCGGCATCACGATCGGATCCGGAGGCGGTACGATCAGTGCCAACGGTGGTGCCCTGATAATTGGCGGGCGGCTCACCGGGTCCGGTAACACCGCGACCGTGACCGGCTCGAACGCCGTGACGCTTCAGAACACCTCTGGAACTGCGACGAACGTCAACTGGGACTTCTCTTCGAATAACGGCATCCGAACCTTCTTCGAGGGCCCAAATGCCCTCGGAACAGGCAGCGTCCGGGTGCGGGCCGGCGTCAGGCTCACGGGTCAGAACGTCGCGAGCGGCACGTTGTCCAACGCCGTCACGTTGGACAGTGGCGCAGGGTTGACCGCCCGTTCGACCAGCGGCGCCACGACCTACACGAACGTGAGTTTCCCCTCCTCGGGCTCTGTCCTCCTGAATAACGACGACCTGACGACGGCCAATTTGACGATCTCGTCGGGTGCATCCCTCACCGGAGACCTTACTCTCAGCACCCAGCAGGGCGGCACCAATTCTCGTCTTTCTCGATGGCGTGTTCTCGGGGGCCGGTGGGCTCGTGAAATCCGGCACCGGCGCCTCCGGCCTTGTCGTTCTTCGCGGTGCGAACACCTACACCGGCACCACCACGACAAACACCGGCACGCTCCAGCTGGGCAATGGCGGCACGGTCGGCTCGCTTTCCACGTCGAGCGTGATCACGGGCTCGTCCGGCGGCACGCTGGCCTTCAACCGCAGCGACAAAATCTCCTCGGGCACGGACTTCAACAACGTGATCGGCGGCGCGATCAGCGTCGCGCAGGTGGGGTCCGGCACCGTGGTCCTTTCCGGTTCCAGCACCTACACCGGCGCGACGTCGATCACCAATGGCACGCTCGAGATCAGCAACAACAACAGTTTGGGGGCAACCCCCGGGTCGTTCGCCGCAGCCCAGCTTCAGATTTCAAACGGCGCGACGCTGCGAACGACCGCCGCTGTCAATTTAGGTGCGAACCGTGGCATCACGATCGGCACCGGCACGGCGACGCTCAACATCAACGGTGGCAACCTGCAGGCCGGGCGGTTCACCGGTGCCGGCAACACCGTGACAGTGACCGGTTCGGCCAGCCTGTCACTTCTGGCCGTCACCACCGGAACCGCGAACGTCAACTGGGATTTCTCGATGAGTTCCAGCCAGCGGGCGTTCTTTGCCGGCAGCGCTGCTCTCGGTGCCGGGAGCGTGCGCGTAAGGAACGGCATCCGGCTGGTAAGCCAGAGCACCGCTCCCGACGCCGGCCAAGTGACCAATGCTGTCGCCATCGATGACGGAGGCGGACTCAGCGCCCGTTCGACCGCGGGTGCGGTGACGTACACGAATGTCACGCTCCCCTCGTCCGGCTCGATCGTCCTTAACAAGGACGACCAGGCCACGGCCGGGCTCGCGATCCAGTCGGGCGCCGCGCTCACGGGCGACCTCACCGTGGATACGTCGCAGGGTGGGGCAAACGCTGTCGGTGACGTGACGCTCTCAGGCATCTTTTCCGGGTCGGGTGGGCTCTTGAAGGCAGGCACAGGCGCCTCCGGAAGGCTGATCCTCGGTGGGGCCAACACCTACTCCGGCGCCACGACGATCAACACCGGTACGCTCGCCCTCGCCGCAGCCGGCTCGATCGCCTCGAGCGGCACGATCAACGTCGCCAGCGGCGCATCGTTCGACGTCTCGGCGGTTACCGGAGGCTTCTCGCTCGCAGCCGGCCAGTTGCTCAAGGGCTCGGGCACGGTCGTGGGCGACGTGACAGCCGCCTTGGGAACGATCGCACCGGGGTCGTCACCCGGAACGCTCACCTTCGCCAACAATCTCTCGCTCGGCAGCGGCTCCATCCTGAACTACGAACTGAGTGGAACCAATACGACGGTGGGCTCTGGAGTCAACGACCTCTCTTCGATCATGGGAAATCTCTCGCTCGGTGGCACGCTCAATGTGACGGAGACGGTCGCGGGCAGCTTCCTCTCTGCGAACGTGGGTGATTCGTGGCGGCTCTTCAACTACACCGGCTCACTCACGGACAACGGGTTGTCGCTCGGCTCAATGCCCTCGCTATCCGGTGGCAACTCGTTCCAGATCGATACCTCCACCCCCAATGAGGTGAGTCTCGTCGTGGTGCCGGAACCCACGGCCATCGTCACGGTGATGGTCGGCCTCGGCATGCTGGGAGTGGTTCGAGCACGCAGGCGGCTTCGGCACGCTGGACTGTGACATTCCCCGACGGCGGCAAGGGTGTCGCGTTGGTGAATTCAGTCGCGAGTGAAGCACCACGAGAGAGGCACGGGCGTCATGCGATCAGCGCGACGTAACCGCTACGCCCTCGGCAGGCATCGTGTACGCCTCCAATCGCTCATGGTGGAGCGTCTGGAAGGTCGTCTCGTGCTGGCGGCCAATGGTATTCCCGACCTGAGCAGCCTGCCCGGCGCGCCGACCGCGATCTACCTTGACTTCGACGGTCATGGGAGCACGCTCGGGGCGTACGACGTCGATGGCGACCCGACCACGTTCAACGCCGCCGAGGTGGCCACGATCACCGAGGCCCACCGGCAGGTGTCGGTCTACTTCTCGATGTTCGACGTCAACGTGACCACGGTGAAGCCGAATCTCTCGACGGTCAAGACGGCCTGGGTCGTGATCAGCAACGACGTGACGGGCGGGACGAGCAACGTGGGGCAGATCCCCAACACTCAGCCGCAGTCCTGGGTGGAGAGCGCGGCGGCGCGCACGCGGCCCTCCGGCATCGCCCACGAAGCCGGCCACAACTTCGGGCTGCTTCACCAATCCGACTACGACCTCCAGGGCAACAAGATCAGCGAATACTCCAACGGCACCGACTCTCTGCACGGCGCGCTCATGGGTGTGGATTATCGCAAGGACGTCAACAAGTGGACGCTCGGCCATGCCAGCAACTCGGCGAGCGCCCTGCAGGACGACATCGCCGTGATCGCAAACGTGATCAAGAAGTATCAGCCGAGTGGAGGCGACGGTTTTCGAGCCGACGACTACGGTGGCACGATCGCCACGGCCACGGCCCTGACGGCTACGGCCGGCGTCCGCTCGAAGCAGGGCATCATCGAGCGGATGACCGACGTCGATACGTTCTCCTTCACCACCACGGGCGGTGGCGCGGTGATCTCCGTCGTGCCCACCAATCCGTCGGGGCTCGATGCGAAAGTGGAGGTGTTCAATGCTACGGGTGTGCTGGTCGCGGCGCGAGACGGCGACACCAACGAGCAGCAGATCGTCGTTCCCGCGGGAACAGGTACGTGGTACGTGTCGGTCTCGAGCCACGGCAACTACGGCGATCTGGGGACGTACGACCTGACGGTGAACGACCTGCCCGCAGGCTGGGGCTCGGACGACATCGGCACGACCGGCCTGCTCGGCGACGCCTCGTTCAGCGGCGGGACGTACACCCTGGAGGGATCCGGCGCCGCCGTTGGCGGGACGGCCGACGCATTCCGGTTTGCCTGGCAGCAACTCACCGGTGACGGCTCGATCGTGGCCCGGGCCACCCAAAACCAAAACACCGACGCCTGGGCGCGGGCCGGCGTCGAGATTCGCGAGTCGCTTGCGGCCAATTCGAAGCACGTGGCGATGGTCACGACCGCGACCCAAGGTCCCCAA
>RFPF01000420.1 GCA_009926295.1 Planctomycetia bacterium | reverse complement strand
GCGTGGGCCTCGGCCGCAAAGAGATCCGCCACCGGCGGCCGACCTTCGGCCGTCTCGATCACCGTCCCCTGGTGGATCGCCGGCAGGAAGCCTGCGCCCCAGTTCACCGGGCCCCCCGGCGGCAGGCCGCGGTGGTCGGGGAGCACGACGAACGCGGGCAGGTCTTCCGACTCGCTGCCGAGGCCATAGGTCACCCACGCCCCCATCGCCGGGAACCCGGGAAGGATGAAGCCGCTGTTGGCCATGAACATCGCCGGGCCGTGGAGCGCCGTCTTGCTCTGCATCGAGTGGATGAACGCCATCTCATCGACATGGCCCGCGAGCCGCGGCAAGAGGTCGCTCACCCAGCGGCCCGATTCACCGTGCTGGCGGAAGGGCCAGTAGCTCTGCTGGCAGTTGCCGGGCTTCGAGGCGAAAAACTGCACCGTGCCGCTGGTGTCGAACGGCGTGCCGTCCCGCTTCACGAGTTCGGGCTTGTAGTCGAACGTGTCGAGATGCGAGAGGCCGCCCGGGCAGAAGATGTTGATCACGGCCTTCGCCCTGCCCGGAAACATCGCCGGCTTCGCGGCGAGCGGATTGGCCGTGCGGGCCGCGGCGGCTTCCTCGGCGAGGAGCGTCGTGAGGGCCACGCCCCCCAGGCCCCCGCCGAGTTCCCAGAGGAAGTTCCGCCGCGACACGTCGGCGCGGTGCAGGCGGCAGGGAAAGGGATCGGGCATGGTCACACGTCAGTCAACGTAGAGGAATTCATTGGCGTTGAAGAGCATCCGGCAGAACTGCGGCAGCCCGGCATTCTCGACGAGCGTCACCGCCGCGGCGAGCTCGGCGTCGTCGGGCTCGCGGGCGAGTGCCAGCCCGTAGGCACGGCGAATCTGGGCCGCCGGGTCGGCTCCCGCCTCGCGCTCCAGCCGCTCGGCCCAGTGGCCGGCCTGGCGGAGCATGAAGTCGTTGTTTAAAAGCGCGAGCGACTGCAGTGCCGTCGTCGTCTCGAGCCGCGCCGGCGTGAGGTTCGCCGGATTCGGGCAGTCGAGCGTGCTCATGAAGGTGTGCGGCGTGCTCCGCACGATGAAGCGGTAGATGCTCCGTCGCCAGAGGTCGGCCGCGTCGGGCGTGACATAACGATAGACCGGGGCATACGCCTCCTCGTAGTCGAAATCGCGGTAGCCGGGGCCGTGCATCTGGCGATTCAGGCAGCCCGTGACGGCAAGCGTGGCGTCGCGGAGGCTCTCGGCGTCGAGCCGCCGCGGGTTCTGCCGCCACACGAGCCGGTTGTCGGCGTCGATGGCCCGGGCTGCCTCCGCCCCGGGCACGTCGATGCTCCGCTGCCGATAGGCGTGGCTCGAGCAGATGAGCCGATGCAGCGCCTTGAGCGACCAGCCGCGGGCGATGATCTCCGACGCCAGCCAGTCGAGCAGTTCCGGGTGCGACGGCCTGCCGCCGCCGATCCCGAAATCACTCGGCGTGTCCACGAGCCCCGTGCCGAAGTGGTGGTGCCAGAGCCGGTTG
>RFPF01000419.1 GCA_009926295.1 Planctomycetia bacterium | reverse complement strand
CGCTTGTCGGCAAAGCCGGCTCGATTGGTAGGGGCGACCCCTCGCCTCGTCGTTTCCGGTTGACGAGGCTTCGGGCTCCCCATGTCCCGGGAGCCGGCGCAGCGGAGCCATGGATGGCGGAGCGCAGGCATCTCCGAGTGAGCGGAGGCCAGGAAGGCCGCAGCGAACGTCCGGAGCACGGGATGTGGGGAGCCCGAAGCCGGCGTGGACCATCGCCGAAAGCCCGTCAGATCTGGTAGTCGGCTTCTGGCGTAGGGGCCTCGCCGCGCATGCGGAGCTTCGGCCGCTCGAGAACGACCGTGGTGTGCGGGTCGACCGAGCGGGTGAGCCAGACGTTCGAGCCGATGACCGAGTCGTGGCCGATCCGCGTGGCACCGCCGAGCACCGTCGCGTTGGCATAGATCACCACGCGGTCCTCGATCGTCGGATGCCGCTTCGTGCCGCGCACGAGGTTGCCGTCGCCGTCGGTCTGGAACGAGAGGGCGCCGAGCGTGACGCCCTGGTAGAGCTTCACACGGCTCCCGATCTCGCACGTCTCGCCAATCACCACGCCGGTGCCGTGATCGATGAAGAAGTGGTCGCCGATCGTCGCGCCGGGATGGATGTCGATGCCGGTGCGCGAGTGGGCCCACTCCGCCATCATCCGCGGGATGAGCGGCACCTCGAGGGTGTGCAGGGTATGCGCCAGCCGGTGGATCGTCACCGCCTCCAGACCGGGGTAGCAGAAAATCACCTCGTCGAGCGTGCGCACGGCCGGGTCGCCGGCGTAGGCGGCCTGCACGTCGGTGGCGAGCGTGCGGCGGATGGCGGGGATGCGCTCGAGGAACTCGATCGCCTTGGCCTGGCCCAGGGCCTCGAAGTCGCCGTCCTCGGTGCAGTGCTGGACGGCATCGGGCACGGCCGGAGCAGCCACGCCCTGCTCGGCTGCAGCGTGCTGTGCGGCCACGCTGTGCCTCAGGGCCCGGCCGATCTGCGTCGTGAGCTTGTCGTGCAGGCCGTCCACGAGGTCGCCCACGTGGTAGGTGACGTTGCCGAGGTGGAGGTTCTCGCGCCGCCGGTAGCCGGGGTAGAGGATCTCCTTCAGGTCCTCGCAGGCCGAGATGATCGACTCGTAGTTGGGCAGCGGGCAGTGGCCGAGGTGGTGGATCTCGGGGACGGCCTGGTACGTCGCCACGATCCGGCGGGTGACCTCGGGCAGCTGCTCCTTGAGACGAACGTCTGTGGCCATGGAAATGGATCGTAGGATCGGGCGGCGTGCCCAGCAACAAACGACGGCACGTGGCCCGATGGTGACGGCCGAATCGACACCCGTACGGTCGGCCTGCCGGTGGGGGAAAATTGAGCGATCCCGCGTATTTTCCCGGCCGGGCATCGGGCACTCGGAAGGCTCGGAAGGCTCGGCTGACTCTGCGGGCCCAGGGCGGGGAGAAGTCAGCCCGGGCCTTCGCCGCAGGCCTCCGCCGCCGCCGCCAGCGAGAGCCCGCCGTCGTAGAGGGCCCGCCC
>RFPF01000418.1 GCA_009926295.1 Planctomycetia bacterium | reverse complement strand
TGCCGTCGCCGTCGGCGTCGAACGACATCGCCCGCTCCACGAACTGCTCGGGCGACGGAGGCCCGCGCCGCTCCCCGCCGGGCCCCTCGCCACCCGGACCACCGGGCCCGCCGGGCGGACCACCCTGAGGCGGCTGTGCGAACGCGAACGCACCGCAGACGACGAGCATCGACGCCGCGCCGGCGAGCGGCGACCAGAACGGTTTCATGGGTCATTCTCCTGGGGATGGGACCGTCGCGTGATTCAACGACTTGGTGCGGTCGGAGTTGCGGGCCCCGCCCGCGTCCGGCCCGTCGGAGCCGACGCAGTACAGGAAACGGCCGGAACGGAGGAACAGGCAGCCTCCGGAGATCGCCGGCGTGCCGCTGAAGTCGGTCTCGTCGCCGTCGAACCGGCTGCGGGCCAGCACCTCGAAGCGGGGCTCGGCGGGGAGCGCGAGCGTGCCGTTCCAGCGGCTCACCACGTAGATCCGCCCGCCGGAAAGCACGGGCGACGCGTAGACAGGCCGCCCTCCCGACGTGATTTCGGCGACCCGCTGCCGGTAGATCTGCGTCCCGTCGCGCGCCGACGCGCAGAAGGCCTGCCCGCGGTCGTCGATCCAGTAGAGATGCCCCTCGTGCAGGAGCGGCGTGGCGACGTACGAGCTCACGCGGCTCGTCCAGACGATGTGCGACTTCGTGACGTCTCCCCGACCCCCGGCCCGGATGGCGAGCGATCCGGCCGAGCGGAATCCCCCGAACACGTACACGATTTCACCGTCGATCACGACGCTCGGCGACACGTTGCCGGTGAGCGCGTGCCTGGCGTGCCACCGCATCTTGCCCGTGGCCGGATCGAGTCCCCACACCTCCTCGGGCATGGCGACCACGAGTTCCTGCGAACCGTCGGCGAGCGTGGCGAGGCCGGGCGTGCCGTAGGCGAGTTCGAGCGCCGCCCCCTCGGCCTTCCAGAGCTCACGCCCTGTTCGCAGCTCGAACGCGCGGATCGACTGGCTCTCCTCCGACGCGTTCACGATCACGCTGTCACCGCAGATGATGGGGCTCGCGGCCGAGCCCCAGTGGCGGCTGCTCGACTCCCGGCCGACTCCGGCCCGCCACCGCTCCGCGCCGTCACGGTCGAACGCGATCACGCCGCTCTTCCCGAAGAAGGAGACCACGGTCTCCCCGTCGGTCGCCGGAGTGCTGCTGGCGTAGCCGTGTTCCGTGAGGAATCCCTGGTAGGGGTCCTCGGGAACGTCCCCGGCGATCGACCGCTGCCACCGCACCGCGCCGTCAACGCGGCTCACGCACACCAGATGCCTGACGAGCCGCGCGGCGTCGCCTCCCGGCGATTCCCCGGCGCCGTATCCGGAATAACAGGTGACGAACACGTCTGATCCACTGACGACCGGGCTCGATGAACCGGGCCCCGGCAGGGGCGTCTTCCAGCGGAGGCTGCGCGTTTCGCTCCAGTCCAGCGGCACCGCCGACCCACCCACGCCCCGGCCCCCGGGGCCCCTGAATTGCGGCCAGTCGTCCGCCG
>RFPF01000417.1 GCA_009926295.1 Planctomycetia bacterium | reverse complement strand
ACTCCGGCAGCATCGTCCTCCGATCCTTCGAGCCCTTCGCATCGCGAATCGTGAGTTCGCCCCTTGCGAGATCGACGTCCTTTACCCGCAGCCGCAACGCCTCCATCAGCCTCAGACCAGCTCCATACAGCAGCATCCCCACGAGCCACGGCCGACCCTCGAGACCGTCGAGCACGAGCCGCACCTCGTCGGCCGAGAGCACGGCCGGCAGCCGCTTCGGCCGCCGGGCGTGCACGATGCCTTCCATGCGGTCGAGCGGGCGGCCGAGCACGTGCTCGTAGAGGAAGAGCAGGGCGGCGAGCGCCTGATTCTGCGTCGATGCGGCCACGTGGTCGCGCACGGCCAGACCGGTGAGGAACGACTGGACCTCTCGCTCGGCCATGTCGCGCGGATGCCGTCGCCCGTGAAACAGGATGAACCGTTTCACCCAGTGCACGTAGGCACGCTCCGTGTTTCGCGCCAGATGCCGCACGCGAATCGCCTCGCGGACCTGGTCGAGTAGCCGCGGCGGCCCCGGGGCAACCGATGGGACAGGTTCTCGTATGTGGCTTGAAGGTGCCTCGCGCGGCTCGTCCATGACGGCTTGCTCCCAATCATGGAAACGAGAGTCACGCCCCCGAAGGGCAACCGGGACGGTTGCCCCACGGCCGCCGAGAGGTGCGGCCGCTCGCATTCGAGGCACACCTTGGCTGTGCCTCCGAATGCGGAAGCCCGCCGGGGCCATGGATGGCGCTCACTGTCGCGCCGATGCATCCCTTCGGGCCTGCATCGGCTCACGCGACTGCACGGCTGGAGGCCGTGCCATCGCATTCGAGGCACACCTTGGCTGTGCCTCCGAATGCGGAAGCCCGCCGGGGCCATGGATGGCCCGGCGGGCGCTATGTCTAGTGCTGCAGCTTCTTGTAGCGGAAGCGGTGCGGCTCGTCGGCCTCGAGGCCCAGCCGCTCCTTGCGGCTCCGCTCATACACCTCGAAGTTGCCCTCGCACACGTGCACGTAGCCATCCCCCTCGAAGGCGATGATGTGCGTCGCCAGGCGATCGAGGAACCACCGGTCGTGCGTGATGACGCTCCCGGCAAAACTCGAAATGCCCTCCTCGAGCGACCGCAGCGTGTCCACGTCGAGGTCGTTCGTGGGCTCGTCGAGCAGGAGCAGGTTCGCCCCGCCGCGGAGCAGTTTCGCCAGGTGCACGCGATTCCGCTCGCCGCCCGAGAGCGTCCCGACCTTCTTCTGCTGATCGGGCCCCATGAAATTGAATTTCGCCACGTAGCTGCGGGCGTTGACCGTGCGCTTGCCGAGTTCGATCGTGTCGTGGCCGCCCGAGATCTCCTCGAATACGGTCTTGTTCGGATCGAGCGCGTCGCGATTTTGATCGACGTAGCCGATGTCCACCGTCGAGCCCACCTTGACCGTGCCGTTGTCGGGCTTCTCCTGGCCGACGAGCATCCGGAAGAGCGTCGTCTTGCCCGCTCCGTTGGGGCCGATGATCCCCACGATGCCGCCCGGCGGCAGCTTGAACGACAGGTTCTCGAAGAGCA
>RFPF01000416.1 GCA_009926295.1 Planctomycetia bacterium | reverse complement strand
GCCGCTCACGGGCGCTCGCATCGCCGGCTGCCTCCACATGACGATTCAGACGGCCGTTCTCATCGAGACGCTCAAGGAACTGGGCGCCGAAGTCACCTGGAGCAGCTGCAACATCTTCTCGACGCAGGACCACGCCGCCGCCGCGATCGCCAAGGCCGGCATCCCGGTCTATGCCTGGAAGGGCATGACGAACGAGGAGTTCGACTGGTGCATCGAGCAGACGCTGTTCTTCCCCGACGGCGAGCCGCTCAACATGATCCTCGACGACGGGGGCGACCTCACCGCCATGGTGCACCAGAAGTATCCCGAACTGCTCGGCGGCATCCGCGGCCTCTCCGAGGAGACCACCACGGGCGTGCACCGTCTCTATCAGATGCACGAGAACGGCGAGCTCAAGCTCCCGGCGATCAACGTCAACGACTCCTGCACGAAGAGCAAGTTCGACAACCTCTACGGCTGCCGCGAGAGCCTGGCCGACGGCATCAAGCGGGCCACAGACGTGATGGTGGCCGGCAAGGTCGTGGTCGTGGCCGGCTACGGCGACGTGGGCAAGGGCTCGGCCCACTCGATGAAGTCGCTCGGTGCACGCGTGATCGTCACCGAGATCGATCCGATCAACGCCCTGCAGGCCGTGATGGAGGGCTTCGAGGTGACCACGATGGAAGAGGCGGCTGCCCGCGGCCAGATCTTCGTGACGGCCACCGGCTGCCGCGACGTGATCCTCGGCAAGCACATCGAGAAGATGCCCAACGACGCGATCATCTGCAACATCGGGCACTTCGACCTCGAGATCGACGTGGCCTGGCTGAACGACACGAAGGGCATCAAGAAGGTCGAGATCAAGCCGCAGGTCGATCGCTACACCCTTCCCTCGGGCAAGAGCGTGATCGTGCTGGCCGAAGGCCGCCTGGTGAACCTCGGCTGTGCGACCGGGCACCCGTCGTTCGTGATGAGCACGAGCTTCACCAATCAGGTGCTCGCACAGCTCGCCCTCTGGCAGGAGACCGACAAGTACGACGTGGGCGTCCACCTGCTCCCCAAGAAACTCGACGAGGAGGTGGCCCGGCTGCACCTCGACAAGCTCGGCGTGAAGCTGACGAAGCTCACGAAGGAGCAGGCCGAGTATCTGCACGTGCCGGTCGAGGGGCCGTTCAAGCCCGAGTACTACCGCTACTAGTTTCACGCGAAACACGGGCATCCTGCCCGTTTTCGCTTGGGCCATCGCGGGCACAGCCAAGGCGTGCCCGGATGGCCGGCAGCTCGCACCTCCAGGCTCGCTGATCAATGCTGCATCCGCCGGGCCATCCATGGCCCCGGCGGATGCGGAGCCGGTGGAGGAAAGCCAAGGTTTCCATCGCCCTCCAAACGGCCGCCCTCCGGGCGGCCGTTGCCGCTTCCGCGGCGAGGGTTTGCTCACGGGCGTTTCGCGTGGAACGACGCCGCGCTCCGCCTCAAAATACGGAAGGCTTCGGGCTCCCCGTGTCCCGGGAGCCGGCGTATTTGACCAGCGCAGCCATGGATGGCGCAGCGCAGGCAAATCCGAGTGAGCCG
>RFPF01000415.1 GCA_009926295.1 Planctomycetia bacterium | reverse complement strand
CAGTTCCCTGCTGGATGTCGGTGGCGCCCGTAAATCCGTTGGATGCCGACAGGACCAGCGTGCCCGCGCCCGTCTTCGTGATTCCGCTCGTCGTCGCGCCAACCTGGCCTGCGAGCACGAGCGAGCCGGTTCCCGTCACCCAGACATCGCTGCTCCAAGCCATCGGCGTGGCGATCGTATGCGTGCCCGATGCGGCCGTCAGGATGGCCCGGCCGCCGACGTCGGCTTGCAGCGTGAGCGTGTTCGAGCCCGAGAGCGTCCACGCTTGCGCGCCGGCAAAGCGGAGATTGCCCACGGTCCGCGAGGCGTCGAGATTCAGCGTCGTGGGCGAGGCTTGGGCGACGAAGTCGGCGTTGGCGCCGACGCCGTTGGGAGCGTTGGCCGTCGACCACGTGGACGTCGTCCAGTTACTTCCGCTCACGTAGGACTTATTGAAGACCTGCTCGGTCGTGAAGGCGCTGTTGTGGAATGTCGCGCCGCTATTGACGGGCGTAAATGTGATCGCCTCGCTCGTGCCAGTCGTCCGGAAGCTGTAGCGGAGAACACTTGCATTGTTGTAGCCGCTGAAGCTCTCATCGAATGTCGTCGATGCGCCGCCCGTGGTGGTGATGGCCTGCGGCCTCGCGCCCGTAGAGGCGTCCCACCCAAAGTTGTAGAAGGTGGTCGTGTAGATCTGCCCCGCGGTCAGCCCGCTCAGCGTGACCGTCTGCGTCCCACCGTAGACGAAGTCGAGGACGACTTTCCCGAGTTCGCCGCCAAGATTGATTGGGTCGCGATAATACGTGCTTCCCGCACCGGTGACCGCGTAGTTGGAGCCGCTCGGGTTGCTGTTGAAGTTGCCGCGAGCGAAGGTCACTCCATTGACGACGCCGCCCCAGCCGCCGGCATCCACCGCGTTGAGATACGTCTTCGATGTAGAGAGGCCGACGTTGGCGTCCTGGTTGCCGCTCCCAATCGCCGACCAGGAGAACGTGCCGTCTTGAGCGAGTGCCAGGCTGCTCGCACACGCCAGCGCTGTCACGATGCAGAAGCGAACTGCTCAGCCGCCGGAAAGCGAAAGACCGTGTCATGACCGCCGCCACCTCCTCGGGAAAACGAGCGACTCGTCGTTCTGAGCCGCAATCTACCCAACGAATGCGAGCCTTCCGCGGCCGTAAAACGAGAAAGTGACGAATCGGGAACGGGCAGGGACGAATCGGGCGCGCGGCCGACCGGGGTGGGACGAATCGGGCAGATCCAGGGACGAATCCGCGGCGCGAAAAATACCGGCGGATGACTCGCGAGCGTGGCAGCGGAGCGTGGAGATGATCCGACTGGCTCCCCAATGGCGTTCGCTCAGTAACAGCGAGTGGCCACAAACGTCCGCACTCGCGCCGCCCCAATTCAGCACTCGCGTCGACCTACATCGGCACCGGCTCATCAAGTCCCCGATACAGACTGTGTCGCCTTCGAACGGGCGTGCCATGACAAGGCTTGGGGCTGCGCCTACTCTCAAGTCTGGCGGGCGTATCTGGACGTCATCCGGGAAGTGGCGTGACGTTACCCTGGTGGTCGCTGTT
>RFPF01000414.1 GCA_009926295.1 Planctomycetia bacterium | reverse complement strand
GTCGAGGCCGTGCCGAGCCGGTTGGTGCCGCCGGACAGGGCGAGCGTGCCGCTGGAGATCGTCGTGGCGCCGGTGTAGGTGCTCGCGCCGGTGAGCGTGAGCGTGCCGGCACCGCTCTTCGTCAGGCCGCCGGTGCTGCCGCCCGTGCCCTGCAGCAGAGCCTGGCCGATGGTGACGTCGAAGCCGTTGGTGTTGATGCTCGCGCCACCGTTCTGGACGTAGGCCGCCGTGAGCCCCGTCATCATCGACGTGTTCGAGGCCAGCGCCCTGAGCACACCGCCGTTGAAGTTCACCGTGCTCGTGAACGTCTGGCCCGAAGTCGCCGAACCCATCACGATCGGCCGCGATGTCTGGAATTCGCCGCCATTCAGGTTGATCGTCCCGGCCCACGTGCCGGCGCCCGTGCCCGAGGCAAGCGTGATATTCCCGGTGGAGCCGGTCACGGCCAGCGTGCCGCCCGACACCGTCACGAACCCCGAGGAACCCGTGCCCGAATACGTGACTTCACCGCCGACCATCATGATCGGAGTCGCGCTACCCGCCACCGTGAGGATGCCGCCGGAAACGTTCAGGTAGCCCGGGATCTTGTTGCCGACCAGCATCCGGTTCGCAGTCAAGGTGGTCGAACCGCCCGTCACGTTCATGGTCGCCGTGCCGCTCGCGCCCGAGTCGCCGATCGTGAACCACTGATTGCCCAAAGGAATGTTCACGGTGCCCGACGCGATGTTGAGCGTCGACAAACCGCCGGCGTTGCCCACGTTGATCTTGTTCGTCGCTGTGAACGTGCCGTTCACGCCCGGGTCGATCGTGGTCGTGCCGCCGTTGAGCGTGATCGTGCCCGACCCGAGCGAGGAGCCCGTGAACGTGAACGAGCCCGCACCGGTCTTCGTGAACGCTCCCGTGTTGGAGGCGTCGAGTGCCGAGGCCCAGGTGACGCTCTGGCCGTTGGTGTCGATCTGGATCGACGATGTACCGCTGCCGAGGATCCGGCTCGAGTAGTCGACGGCATTGCCGGCGGCGTACTGCAGCGTGCCACCGCCGAACGTGATCGAGCCGCTCGTGCCGAGCGCCGCAGCATTGCCCACCGAGAGCACGCCGGCATTGATCCGCGTGCCGCCCGTGTAGCCACTGGAACCGGTGAGCGCCAGCGTGCCGCTGCCGATCTTGGCCAGCGCGATCGTTGCCGCGCCGTCATTGATCGCACCGGCGTAGGTAGTGCTGCCGGCGGCCGTGGCCGTGAGCGTGAGGGCCCCGCCCGTGCTCGACGTGATCCCGCCGGAGGCCGATGTACCGCTGAGCGACGCGAGCGTCACGGAGTTGCCGGCGAGTTCAAGTGTGCCGGCGTTCACCGTTACGGGCGCGGCGGCGGACAAGGCGGAGACATTACCGAGGCGGAGCGTGCCGGCATTGATCGTCGTCGTGCCGCTGTAGGTATTCGCAGCGGTGAGCGTGAGAACGCCGAGGCCAGCCTTTGTGAGGCCGCCCGTACCTGAGATTGTAGAACTGATCGCGGTGGTGAAGCCGTTGGTGTCGATCGTCCCGCCGCCGCCGGCTCCGAGGACCATGCGGAGG
>RFPF01000413.1 GCA_009926295.1 Planctomycetia bacterium | reverse complement strand
AGATCGCCAGCCCCGCGCCCGCCGCGGTCGCGTCCATGCGTCCCGTCCATGCCGGATGCTGCGTGGCATCGACGAACCGCTCGGGATGCGGCATGAGGCCGAACACGCGACCGCTGGGATCACAGGCTCCGGCGACGTCGGCAGCGGCGCCGTTGGGGTTCGTCGAGAGGCCTGCGGCGTCGGCAGCGTAGCGGAGCACGAGCTGGCCCGCCGCGTCGAAGGCGGCGAGATCGGCGGCCGATGCCGCCACGAACCGCCCCTCGCCGTGCGCCACGGGGAGTTCGAAGGTCGAGTCGAGCCCGCGCAGAAACGGGCACGTCGTGCCGCGCGTCTCCAGCCGCACCCAGCGATCGACGAAGCGTCCGGACCGGTTGTGGGTAAGCGCCGCCTGCGGGCGGCCGGCCGAGTCGGCGAGCAGCAGCCCCGTCTGGAGGAGCACCTGGAACCCGTTGCAGATGCCGAGAACGAGCCCTCCCCGATCGCGGAAGTCACGCAGCACGTCGCCCAGCCTCACCGCGAGCTCGAGGGCGAAGATCCGGCCGCTGGCGATGTCGTCGCCGTAGGAGAAGCCGCCCGGGATGCAGAGGATCTGAAAGTCGTCGACGAGCGCGGACTTCTCGGCCAGCGCCCGCACGTGGATCCGCCGCGCGATCGCGCCGGCACGCTCGAAGGCATGGGCCGTCTCGTGGTCGCAGTTGGTGCCGGGGGCACGGAGCACGAGCGCGCGGGGCGAGAGCATCAGGCACCGCTCCTTTCGCCGCGCCACGACAGGGCGAGTCGTTCGACGGGAATGGAGGTCCTGGTCCCGGCCCCCGAAACCTCGAGCAGCGGTTCGCTGCGGACCGAGCCGATCCAGCCCCACGGCACGCCCCCGAGCCCCGCCGCGAATCGATCCGCCACGGCCTGCGGAACCTCGCACACGAATCGCCCCGGCGTTTCCGTGAAGGCGACCGCCAGCGGGCGGGCTCCGGGAGGAGCCTCGAGCTCGGCCGGCACCGCGTCGAGGTCGACTGCGGCGCCGACGCCTCCGGCGATCGCCATCTCCGCGAGGGCCGCGAGGATGCCGCCGTCGGAGCAGTCGTGACACGCCGCAAGCAGGCCGGCCCGACCGGCGCCGGCGATCGCGTCGAATGCGGCGCGGCAGGCGGCCGGATCGACCCGCGGCACGCTCCCACCGCGCACGTGGCCCGCGGCCTCCAGCTGGCTTCCACCGAGCTCGCCCCGCGAGAGGCCGACGACGGCCAGCCGGTTGCCCGCCCGCTTGAGGTCGGGCGTGAGCGCGAGGCGGACATCGTCGAGCTGGCCCAGCGCCGTCGCGAGAAGCGTGGGCGGGATCGAGAGTTCGCGCTGCACGCCGTCGGCATCCGTCCAGGCGAAGACGTTGTTCAGGCTGTCCTTGCCGCTCACGAACGGCGCCATGAAGGCCAGCGCCATGTCGTGGCAGGCGCGGCAGGCCTCGACGAGCGTGCCGAGCGAGTCTGGACGCCGCGTGTCGCCCCAGCAGAAGTTGTCGAGGAGGGCGATGCGGCCGGGGTCGGCGCCCGCGGCCACCGCGTTGGCGATCGCCTCGACG
>RFPF01000412.1 GCA_009926295.1 Planctomycetia bacterium | reverse complement strand
ATGGCCGCGCATCTTGCTGCGCTGGGCATCGGGCGTGGCGATCGCTTCGTGCACCGGGTCGGGCAGGATGGGCGGCGGGAGCGTGGGGGCCATGTCGACGAGCTGTTCGCCGGTGGCGGCGACGGACCTGACGAGCTGCACGCTCAGGACAGGCTGGCCTTCCCGGACCGGATGCCGAAGAACCATCCCCTCGAAAGAGTCGCGGGGCCGCATGGCGGCCGCCGGAAGCATCGCCTTCGGCCACTCGCGCAGGGCGACGTCCCACACCGTGACGGGCGCGCCCTGCGGCAACGACCGCAACGCCACGAAGATCGGCTCGCTTTCGACCCGGGGCTGCCGCTGCGCCAAGTGGACGTCGAGCGTGCGATTGATGCCCACGGCCGCGGCGGCCCCGGCGAGGAACGCCGCGGCGAACACCGTGGTCGCCCTCGGGCGCTGCCGCCGCACGGTCGACTGCCGATCCGATCTCGAGGCACCCATGTTGACCGAATTCCAGGGCTGACGGGCCGAGGCGCTCGACACCACCGTCGCTCTTTCAAAATCGACCGACAGCCCGACTCCCGGCCACATGGCGTCGACCGCACGCGCCTTGGCCCCGCATTTCCCGCAGCCTGCCGCGCGGCTTCCCCGCGTGCGCCGTCAGGGTCGATTCAGTTTGCCACGCTTGTGGGCGCCGGTGCGTCAGCCGCCGGTTCGCCCCCGGCCGGAGCGGGCGGAAGCCGGTCGGAGCTGAACAGCGGATCGGCCGTCCGCCCCTCCGGCCGGATCGCGAGCAGCCGCCGGGAAAACTGCGGCCCCGAACGGTCGCGGAAAAAGGCGTCCCCCACGGTGGACGAGGCATCGCCGATGGTGCCCACGAGCAGCGTGCTTCCCAGGGGCATCGTCGCGGTGACGGCGAGCCGTCCGAGGGGCTGCCGTTTCTGGCCCGTCTCCAGCCGGAACGCCCCGTCGTCGCCGACCCACGATCTCTCGAGAGGCCCGTGCTTCACGGTCGGCACGAGATCGATTCTCACGCGGCCATCGGCGGCGGGCCAGGCTCGCAACGCGAAATAGGCGGTCGCGTCGTGGTACGTGGCGCCATGCACGTCGGTGCCGTCGTGTTCGAGCAGGACCAGCTCGTCGAGGCCTGCCGCGGCCACGACCTCGTTGTCGCGGCCGGGCAACAACTTGAGAAAGCGGCGCACGACCGCCGGGCGGTCCGCGGGCGTGGGCGCGTGGTCGTCGCCCGTCATCGCGGACGGCTCGAGGCGGGAGGCGAGGTGGGGTGGCAGCGGGCCGGTGAGCACCCCGACCCGCAGCCCGTTGGCGGCCAGGCGGCCGCGCAGGTCGCCGTCGAAAGCCTGCTCGTCGGCGAGCCCCCACAGCTCGTCCTGCCAGGATGCCTCGTGGTCGGCGGCGCGGGCGAAGACGATCTCGACCGGAACCGTTTTGGGCGCCGGCTTGCGGCCGGTGGAGGACGCCTGCTCCGCATCGGTCCGGGCCGGGCGGCGCAACGCCCACCAGTCGGCCGACACCAAAGCGAAGCGGCAGCCGACCGGCGCGCAGGTGGCGAGCGCCGCACACGCGACGAGGCTCCAGGCTCGGCGCATC
>RFPF01000411.1 GCA_009926295.1 Planctomycetia bacterium | reverse complement strand
AGCCGGAGGGCGACGTGGGGCCGCCGTACCAGCCCACGCCCGAGACGCTCGCGCGGCTCGGAGCGGGTGAGGTGGACCGGCCGCTCCCGTGGAACGATCTCACGGCCGCCCAGCGGGATTTCCAGGCTCAAAAGATGGCGATCCACGCGGCGATGATCGAGGCGATGGATCGCGAGGTCGGGCGGATCGTTGCCGAACTCGAGGCGATGGGCGTCCTTGAAAACACGCTCATCCTGTTCGCGAGCGACAACGGCGCGAGTGCCGAGATCATGGTCCGCGGCGAGGGGCACGATCCCGCCGCAACGCCCGGATCGCGGAAGACGTTTCTCTGCCTCGGGCCCGGCTGGTCGAGTTGCGCCAATGCGCCGTTCCGTCGCCACAAGACCTGGGTCCACGAGGGGGGCATTGCCACGCCCTGGATCGTCCACTGGCCCCAGGGGATCGCGGCGCGGGGCGAACTCCGCACGCAGCCGGTGCACGTGATCGACGTCGTCCCCACCGTGCTCGACCTCGCCGGCATCGCTCCACCCACGGAGCACGCCGGCATGCCGGTGCCGAAGTTCCAGGGGCGCAGCTTTGCGGAGGCCCTCCGTGACCCCACCGCACCGCCGGCGCACGACGCACTCTGGTGGTGCCACGAGGGCAACCGGGCGGTGCGTGTGGGCGACTGGAAGCTCGTGGCCGCGAGGAACACGCCCTGGGAACTCTACGATCTCGCGACCAACCGCTGCGAAACCAAAAACCTTGCCGGCGTCGAGCCGGGCCGCGTGCAGGCGCTCGAGGCCGACTGGAACCGGATCTCGGAGGAGTGCCGTGCGCTCGCGGCGGATGACCAGCCGCCGCGCAAGGCACGGGCGAAACGGCCCAACATCATCTACGTGATGACCGATGACCAGGGCTACGGCGACATCGCCGCCCACGGCAATTCCGTCGTGAAGACCCCGCACCTCGACCGGATGCACGCAGAGAGCGTGCGGCTGACGGAGTTCCACGCGAGCCCCACCTGCTCCCCCACGCGGGCGGCGCTCATGACCGGCCGGCACGAGTTTCGCTCGGGCGTGACCCACACCATTCTCGAGCGCGAGCGGCTCGCGCGGTCGGCGACCACGCTGCCACAGCTCTTGAAAACCGCCGGCTACACGACCGGCATCTTCGGCAAGTGGCACCTGGGCGACGAGGATGACTACCAGCCCGGCAAGCGGGGCTTCGACCGGGTGTTCATCCATGGCGGCGGCGGCATCGGGCAGTCGTATCCGGGCAGTTGCGGCGATGCGCCGGGCAACACCTACTTCGATCCCGTGATCCGCAGCGACTGAGGACGAAGGGCTACTGCACCGACGTGTTTTTCGACGCGGCGCTCGAGTGGATCGCTGAGCAGCAGAAGCGAGATGCCCCGTTCTTTTGCTACCTGACGCCAAACGCGCCGCACGACCCGCTCGACTGCCCGCCGGGGTCCGACACGCCGTATCTCGCGAAGCTGGAAGCGGCCGTGATCACCGACCCCAAGCAGCGGGCGAAGATCGCCAGGTTCCACGGGATGATCGAGAACATCGACACGAACATGGGCCGCCTCTTTGCGAAGCTCGACGAGTGGGGCCTCGCGGACG
>RFPF01000042.1 GCA_009926295.1 Planctomycetia bacterium | reverse complement strand
CCGCCGATGACCAGATGGCAGATGAGGAGACGCGCGAGTGGGTACGAGCGGCTGTGAACGAACTCCCCGAAACGCTCAAGGGCACGGTGCTGCTGGTCTACCACCAGGGCATGAAATACCGCGAGGCGGCCGACGTTCTCGGCATCCCCGTGGGCACCGTCAAGAGCCGGCTCCACGCGGCGTTGCTCAAACTCAACGAATCCTGGCTTTCGAGCGGACGCACCCTCCCATGAATCCCGTCACCCGACCCACGTGAGCCCTCGCGATGCGTGATGAACTTGTCGGCTACCTGTTGAACGCCCTCGACGACCCCGAGGCACGGCGGGTCGAGGCGGCACTCGCCGATCCCGAGCGGGGGCCTGGGTTGAGGCGCGACCTCGATGCACTTCGGGCGGCGACGCGGGTGCTCGACCACGATCGTGATCCCGTTCCCGCGCCGGCCGGGCTCGCGACTCGGACGCTCGCGTTGGTCCGGTCACAGGCCCGGGCCGCGCCACGACCGTTGCCGATCCCGCAGGTCCTCGGCCCCGCCACCGACGGGGTCGAGCCGCATCCTCGGGCGTGGATCGACCGTGCGATCATGGCGGCGATGGCGCTCGCGGCGTGCATCCTCGTCGGGCCGCTCCTGCTGGATGCGATCACGGAGTCGCGGGCCAGGCGGGCGGAGCGGAATCTCCACAAGTCTTCCGACGCCCTCCAGGGATATGCCGAGTCGCATCGGTTCTTCCCCTCGCCCCCGGATGCCGGTCCGCTGTCCCGCGCCGGATTGTATGCCCCGACGCTCGTGTCTGAGCAGCGGCTCGTGGCCGACGATGGCACGCTTCTCGTCGCCGGGACGCCGCTCCAGCAGCGCGGTGGATTCCGCATCCCGTCGCTGGACGAGTTGAAGGAGGCGATCGGCACGCCGCAGTTCGACGAACTGGTGCGGACGATGGGAGGCGACTACGGATACACCCTCGGCCACCGCGATGCGGCTGGAGTGCTCCAGCCCAACAGGAATCTGCGTCGCGAGCACCATCCGCTGATGGCGGACGCCCCGGACGAGGGCTGCGAGAGGAGCAGCAATCATCCCGACGGCGTCCATCACATTCTTTTCGAGGACGGCCACGTGCGGCGGGTATTCCCGAACGACCTGCACCGCGACGACCACCTCTTCAGGAATCATGCCGGCAGGACCGCCGCAGGCACCGATCCCGATGACGCCGTGATCGGCGACTCGCATCACCAGCCCTGAAGCACGTGCGCCTCGGTCGACGGCTCGACTTCCGCTGGCCGCCCCTGTCCGGTGGGAGAGGACCGCAGCGAATGTCCGGCTCCTGGAGGGAAGCGGCTACACGAGCGACTTCGCCGCCGCGGCGACGGCGTCGGCGGTGATGCCAAAGTGCTTGTACAGCGCGGGGGCTGGGGCGGAAGCTCCGAACGACGTCATCCCGACGAATTTCCCGCGCGGCCCGATCCATTTCTCCCACCCGAAGCCGCAGGCCGCCTCGCACGCGACGCGGGCCGTCACGGCGGCGGGCAACACGCTCTCCCGGTAGGCGGCGTCCTGCTCGGCGAAAAGATCCCAGCTCGGCATGCTCACCACGCGGGCATGCACCCCCTGCTCGGCCAGCCTGGTCGCCGCGTCGAGGCACACCTGGACCTCGCTGCCCGTGCCGATCAGGATGCAGGCGGGCCTGCCGTCCGGAGCGTCTCGGAGCACGTAGGCGCCGCGGGCGGTGCCGGCAGCCGCGCCGAGGCCGGTGCGATCGAGCGTGGGGAGGTTTTGCCGCGAGAGCACGATCACGGCCGGCCGGTTGGCCCGCTGCATGACGACGCGGTAGGTCTCGACGACTTCGTTGGCGTCGCCGGGGCGAAACACCGAGAGTCCGGGCACTGCGCGGGCGCTGGCGAGCTGCTCGATCGGCTGGTGCGTGGGCCCATCCTCGCCGAGGCCGATCGAGTCGTGCGTGAGCACGTAGATCACGCCGAGATTGCCGAGTGCCGAGAGCCGCAGGGCCGGCTTCAGGTAGTCGAAGAACACGAAGAACGTGGCGCAGTACGGCCTCAGGCCCGAGAGGGCCATGCCGTTGCATGCGGCGGCCATGCCGTGTTCGCGGATGCCGAAGTGGAAGTTGCGGCCGCCGTACGAAGCGGGCTCGAAGTCGCCGGCGCCAGTCACGAGCGTCATCGTGGAGGGGGCGAGGTCGGCCGATCCGCCGAGGAACCACGGCACTCCGGCGCTCAGCGCCTGCAGCACCTTGCCCGACGACACGCGGCTTGCGAGCCCCTTGGCGTCGGCGGGGAACGAGGGGATGCCGGAGTCCCAGGCCTTGGGCAGGCGTCCGTCGAGGAAGTCGTGGAGTTCGGTCGCGAGCGCGGCCTGCGACTTGGCGTAATCGGCCATCGTCTTCTGCCAGGCCTCGTGGGCCTGTCGGCCACGGGCGCCGAACGTCTTCGCGAAGTGCTCGGGCACCTCGGGGGGCACGTGGAACGTGGCATCGGCCGGCCAGCCGTAGGCCTGCTTCGCCCCCTTGATCTCTTCGGGGCCGAGGGGAGCGCCGTGCGCCTCGTGCGAGCCGGCCTTCTTCGGCGCGCCGAAGCCGATCACGCTCTTGACGACGATGAGCGTGGGTTTTTCCCGCTCCGACTTGAACGCCTCGAAGGCCTTCCTCAGGGCGGCGGTGTCGTTGGCGTCGGCCACGTGCTCGATCCGCCAGCCGAGCCCCTCGAAGCGCCTGGCCACGTTCTCGGTGAACGCCAGGTGCGTCTCGCCCTCGATCGTGATCGAGTTGTCGTCGTACACCCAGCAGAGGTTCGAGAGCCCCAGGTGGCCCGCGATCGAGGCGGCCTCGGCGGCCACGCCCTCCATCAGGTCTCCGTCGCTGCACAGGACGTAGGTGTCGTAGTCGAACACCTCGTGGCCGGGGTGGGCGGCGAGCCACTTCGAGGCGATCGCCATGCCGACCGAGTTGCCGCAGCCCTGGCCGAGCGGGCCTGTCGTGGTCTCGATACCGGCGGTCATGTGGTGCTCGGGGTGGCCGGCGCAGACGCTGTCGAGCTGCCGAAACTTCTTGATCTCGTCGAGCGACACCGCCGGCACGTTGCGGGCGGCGTCGGCCGGCCCGCCCCGCCTGATGCCACCCAGGTGGATCAGTGAATAGAGGAGCATCGAGGCGTGGCCGCAGGAGAGCACGAAGCGGTCGCGGTTGGGCCAGGCGGGGTTTGCCGGGTCGTACCGCAGAAAATCCCTCCAGATCGTGAAGGCGACGGGCGCCAGCGCCATCGGCGTGCCGGGATGGCCGCTCTTGGCGGCCTCGACCGCGTCCATCGAGAGCGTGCGGATCGTGTCGATCGCCAGGCGGTCGAGGTCGGCGGCCTGGGAGGCGCGCGGTGCGGCTGCGGACGGGGCGGACATGGAAAAACCTCCTGAAAAGCGATGTCTTGCGGCCGCGGAGTCTACGGGCCGCGGAGAACGACAGTCAACGAAAGCCACTCTCAGCGGGCCATGTGGCGGCGGTAGGCGTCGTCGAGGTCGGCGTAGGTCGTGCCGCACAGTCGGGCGAGCGTGTCGGGCGAGACCGTGCCCGTGTAGATCCGTACGAGATACTCGACGAAAGCCTCGCGGTACTTTCCCTGCTCGCCGTTCATGAAAAAGTCGGCGAGCCCGGAGATCTGGCTGTAGATCGCGGGCAGCCGCTCGTCGGCCTGCAGGTCGCTGCGGCCGAACGCGCAGAGTTCCCCCAAGGGCACGTGAAACCCGTCTTCGACGAGCCGCTCGCGGGCGGCGGGCGCCCGGCCCGCGTCGCGGCCGCCGAGCGTCCAGCCGTCCGCCGCGGGTTGGAGGCTCTCGAGGTAGCAGGCCGATGCTTCGATCGCCCAGAAGCCGAATCGCTCGCCTGCGAGCGGGCTCGTCTTCCGCATCTCGGCGAACAGCTGATGCACCGCCTCGTGATGGACCGTGGCCGTGGCGAACGCGTCGTCGCCACCCGTGGCGGGAAGAAAGTAGGCGGTGCGCGTGGGCGTCCAATAGAGGCCAAGCGTGCGCGCGATCGTGGGTTCGAACTTTTCGAGCTCCGCGGCGTACGCAGCCCGATCGGCGAACAGCGTGGCCGCGAAGGGGCCGCGCGACGGCGGCCGCCCGCGGCCTTCGAACGCCCGCTCCAGTTCGGCAGGCTCGAGCACGAAGCCGCCGAACGCCTGCCGCCAGACGTCGTGGGCGAGCTCGAGTTCCTGCGCGAGCGTCGCCGCGGCATTCCGTCCCGCCCGCGACGAGATCTTCCAATGGTCCGAGAGCCAGGCGATCGTCGCGCCCGGCGGGGTCGGCTCGTCGCGACCGAGCCGTGACCTCGTCGTCCAGCCGCGCGCGGCATCGCGAATCTCGCCGGCATCGAGCCGGCGGGCCGTCTCGGGCCACACCCAGCCGTCGTCGCGCCGCACCCAGCCGCCCGCCTTCCGGGCGCGTTCGTGCTCGGGGTCGTCGCGCAGTGCGGCGTACAACAGCTCGATCGCCTCGCATCCACGCTGTTCGAGCGGCTTGGGCCCGTCGCCCCTGGCCCGTTCCGTCCTCGAGGGCACGCGTGCGTGAGCCCTCGCCGCCTCGACGGCGAGCGCGAAGAGCCCCGCGGCGCGGGCCCGCCGGGCGGCGACGAAGTCGGCCCAAAGCAACTCTTCCTCCGGCGTGTCGATCGATTCAGGCACCGTGAGCCGCGGCGGAATCCGCCGGATCGACTGACGGCCCGGGACGGCGGGCAGATGCCACTCCCGCACGAGCGAGGCGATGTCCTCGAAGCCTCCCCGCGTCGCGCGCCGCTCGAGCTCGGCCAGGCTCGCCTCGAAGCGCTCGTCGAGCGTCGTCCGCGGCTGGGGAGGGTCGGCGCCGGCCGCCGCGCCGGCGAGCACCGCGCACACCGTGGAGACGGATGCCGCGCGGAGCGGGCCGGCACGGCGGGCGAGGGATGCGAGGCCCATGCCGGCGAGGTTGGCCGCGGCGAGCAGCGTGTAGAGCGGATCGACGACGTAGTCCCACGCATTGTCCGATTCGAGGATGCCCGCCTGCCACGCGACACCCGCCGCCAGAATCGCGATGCTGAAGCGGTTGCCGGCGAGCGCGAGACCGACCCCGATGACCGCCACCGCGGCTGCCACGCCCGGCGTCCGCCACCCGAGGACGTAGGGATCGAAGGCCCCGAGGCCGAGGGCCGCCGGGTACAGGACGATCCCGGCCACGGCACCGAACCACACCGCCGCGCGGCGGCCGGCGGCACCGAGAAATCCACCGCCGCCCGCCGGAGTGCACGCCGCGTCGACGAACACGACGAGGAGCGGCAGGCTCACCACGAGGCCGATCCCGTGCAGCCAGCGGCCGAGCGGCAGCCCCGCGATCGGCACGAGTGTCGCCGCCGCAACCGCGGCCGGAGCCCAGGCGGGCAGCCGCCGGCTGAGCGGTGCGAGTCGGACGAGCGCCGCGAAGACCGCCCCCCACGCGACGACGGGATACCACCAGGCCGCGAGCGTCATGCGATCGGCTCCCGCGGCTGGCCACGGATCCACTCCTCGTTCATCACGACGTGCCTCACCCGCGCCATCTTCCACGTGTAGACGAGATGCACGAGGCCGCTCCGGTCCCGGATGAGGAAGGGATACGCGAACCGTGCGCCCGTCTCGCGGTCGAGCGTCGCGAGCGAGTACCAGGCCTCGGTGGCCGGATCGAAGAGCACGAGGTCGAGCGACTCCCGGAGCGAACGCGCCAGGTTGCAGGCCAGGAGCACCGTGCCATCGGAGAGTGAGATCGCCGCCACGCTCGCGTCGGGGTTCGGCAGGGGCGTGGGCGCCGGCGATGACCAGGTTCGGCCCGCGTCGTCGGTCGCCTGGACGACGAGCCGCCGTCGTGCCGAGTGATTGCGCAGGAAGGCGAGGCCACGCTCTGCGTCGAGCGGCGCGACCGCCGGCTGGAGCAGAGACCGCCCCCCGGCGAGCCGGGTTTTGCGGGCGACGAGCCGGTCGCCGTCGGGCCGCAGCCAGAGCATCTCGGGAAACTTCCCCATGCACTCGTGGTAGATCGGCAGAGCGATCTCGCCCGAGTCGAGCAGCACCGGTGCGGCCCGTACCAGTTCACTCACGTTGAAGAACGGCGAGAGCACGAGCCGGCGGATGGGCGACCAGGTCGCGCCGTCGTCGGCCGACGAGGAGTAGTTGAGCGTGCTTCCAGACCAGCCCCCGACGGCGATCGACACGAATACCAGCCAGAGGCGGCCCGCAGGGTCGCCGAACACGATGGCGTTGCCCACCTTGTCGACGAACCGGTCGAGGTCGCGCATCGCCCGGAACCGATCGACGACCACCCGCGGTGTCGACCAGGATGAGGTCCCATCGGCGGCGACCGTCGCCGGGGCCGTCGACAGCCACACGGCCACGTCGCGGGTGGCCTCGGCGGAGCCGGCATACCAGGCGCAGGCCAGTCCGCCGCCGGCGAGTTCGCAGATGCTCGGGCAATGGACGTAGGGGACCGGCGGCACGTGGTCGATGAAGCCGCTGGCGAAGAAAGGCTCCGCCGCCGGCAGCGGAGCGGGCGGGCCGATGAATGCCGCCCCTGCGGCGGGCACGGCACCGCCCCGGTTTCGAATCCACGCCCACGGCGCGGCCACGACCGTCGCCAGCGCGCTCCGCCGCGTGAGCTGCTCCATCATCTCCTCGCGACCGGACGGCGAGCCGTCAGGCTTCCTCGGCGAACGCCGAATCGAATTTCCGGTTGCTCGGGGCGAAGTCGAGGTTCTGCACGAACTCGCAGGCCTCTGCGGCGCCGTGCTCTCGGTCCATCCCGCAATCCTCCCACTCCACCGAAAGCGGCCCTTCGTAGCCGACCTGGTTGAGCGCGCGGATGATCTCCTCGAAATCCACGCCGCCCCGGCCCGGCGAACGAAAGTCCCAGCCACGGCGCGGGTCGCCGAAGTTGAGATGGCTGCCGAGGATCCCGCTCCGGCCGTTGAGGGTGACCACCGCATCCTTGATGTGGACGTGATAGATCCGGTCGTGGAACGTGCGGATGAACTCGACCGGGTCGACACCCTGCCAGTGGAGGTGGCTCGGGTCGAAGTTGAATCCGAACTCCTCCCGGCGGCCGAGTGCGTCGAGCGCCCGCTGGGCCGTCACCGTGTCGAAGGCGATCTCGGTCGGATGAACCTCGAGCGCGAATCGCACGCCGCACTCGGCGAACACGTCGAGAATCGGGTTCCAGCGGTCGGCGAACTCCGCGAAGCCGGCGGCGAGCATCGACTCGGGCACCGGCGGGAACGAATAGAGCAGGTGCCAGATCGACGAGCCCGTGAAGCCGTTCACGACCGACACGCCGAGCTTCTGCGCCGCGCGGGCCGTGTTCTTCATCTCCTCGGCGGCCCGCTTGTTGACGCCGTCGGGTCTGCCGTCACCCCACACGTGCGGCGGAAGGATCGACTTGTGTCGCTCGTCGATACGGTCGCACACCGCCTGGCCCACGAGATGATTCGAGATCGCATACACGGAGAGGTCGTGCCGCTCGAGCGTGTCGCGTTTGGCGGCACAATAGCCGCTCTCCTGGAGCGCCTTCGTGACGTCGAAGTGATCGCCCCAGCAGGCGAGCTCGAGCCCCTGATAGCCGAACTCACGCCCCTTGCGGGCGAGATCCTCGAGCGGAAGATCGGCCCACTGGCCTGTGAACAGCGTGACTGGACGGGCCATCAGACCTCCTCGAGTATGACGGTTGCTGGCGGATGACTCTCGAATTCTGCCAGATTACGCTGCCCACGTTCAACCTGCCCAGTCCGGCGTCGGGGTGCGGGGAGCCCCAAGCCGTGTCGGGCGACTTGATGAATGCACACGACTCGCGCGTCACCCGCCGAGTTCGCGCAGGTAGTCGAGCGTGTAGATGCCGCTCGAGTGACCGTCGGAGAATTCGATCGAATAGGCGTATTGCCCCACGGGGTTCATGCCGGTGATCGCGAGCGGAGCGATCTCCTCCGGCGCGAGCACGGCGAGGGGATTTGGCCGCGCTGGCTCCGCGCGTTTCTCGCGGCAGGTGGCGCACGGGCAGGCATCGCGCAGGAGCCGCGGGGAATAGGCGTGAGTCGCGCCGTCGGTCCATGTGATCTCGATCGCGCCGGGGGCGCGTGGGTCGTCGAGCCTGCGAATCGATCGCGGTACGGGCTGCGTCATGGGATGGGCGCCGACGCGGGCACGCGAGTCTTTGCACGGCGATCGACGATGCGGCGGCCCTTACCCTCGAACCGCGGCAGGCTGCCGATCGGAACGGCCGCCACGTCGACCCGCAGTCCGAGCCGCACCTGCAGTTCTCTGGCCACTCGGACGGGGTCCGAGAGGTGGTCCTCCACTTCCAGCGACATCGAATCGAGGCTCGCGACGGTGTCGAGCGTGAGGCGATATTCCACGATCTCGGGGAAGCTGCGGACGATCTCGTCGATGGCGCTCGGAAAGATGTTCACGCCGCGGACGACCACCATGTCGTCGGTGCGGCCCAGCACGCCTCCCTCGAGCCAGACCAGCTGGCAAGCCGCGTCGGCATCGGGCCACCGCGGCCGCACGAGGTCGCCGGTGCGGTAGCGGATCACGGGGGCGCCCGCGCGGCCGAGCGTCGTGAGCACGAGTTCGGAGAGTTCGCCGGCCGCCGCGGGCCGACCCGTCTCGACGGCGAGAAACTCCGCATGAAAGAACGGCTCCAGCACGTGGATGCCGTCGCCGTCGAGCGTGCCCGCGCCCCACGGCCCCACCTCGGTGGCCCCGGCATGGTCGAGCACGTCGGCGCCCCAGGCCTCGGCGATCCGGGCACGCACGCTGGGGATCGAGCCGCCGGGCTCGCCGGCGACGATCACCAGCCGCACCGGCAGCCGCGCGGTGTCGATCTTGTGATCCCGGGCCACTTCCGCGAGGTGCATCGCATAGCTCGGCGTCGCGACGATCGCCGTGACACCGAGGCTGCGGGCCATCTCCAGTCGTGCGAGGCTCGGCATGCCGCCCGTGGGCACCGCCATGGCGCCGCGCTCGAGCACGGCGTCGAATGCGCTCCAGAAGCCGGCATAGGGCCCGAAGGAGGACGCCACGAGCACCCGGTCGCCGGCCCGCACGCCGCCCCGATCGAGGATCTCGCGCCAGCATCCCATCCACCATTCCCAGTCGGCGGCGGTGTCGAAGACGGGCAGCGGCCGCCCGTGCGTGCCGCTGGTCTGGTGAAACCGCACGTAACGTTCCGCGGGCCAGGTCAGGTTCACGGGCGTGCCCGGGTGCGCGCCGGTGACGAGTTCATCCTTGTAGGTGAACGGCCAGTGCTCCAGTTCGGCGAGCGATTCCGGCGCGGCGGATGCGCGGGCCAGCTTCTCGGCGTAGAAGCGGTTCGCCGGCAGGATCTCGCCGATGAGCCTGCGGAGGCGTTCGAGTTTCAGCCGGTCGAGCGCGGCGCGCGAGAGTGGAGACGGGGACGGCGCTGGGGCGGACATGCGGCCACGATTATGGCACGCCCAGGCTCGGAATTCCCTGTGCGGGAGCATTCCGCGGAGGCTGCTGAAATGCCGGGGCGGGCGGCGGGGCGGGAAAGACGGGCCCGCCTCCCGGCGGCGGAAGCGGCTGCGGCGGCGGCGGGATGGGCTGCGGCACGACCACCGGCGGTGCGACGGGCTTGGGCGGCGGAGCCGGCAGGCTGCCCGCCGAGGCCCGGGCCTGTTCGGCACGCGCCACCACCTCCTCGGGTGGTGTCGCCGCCAGCGGCGCCAGCGCCAGGTCCACGACCCGCTCGTCGCGGATCTCCGCCGGCCAGATGTTCTCGGTCACGAAGTCGAGCGGAAACACCTGGTACCACGGGATCGGGAAGGGCTGGCGGACGGTGAGCGTCTCGTAGCCGTCCTTGACGAGCCGGATCTTGCGGGTGCCGTAGTAGGTGAAGTCGGTCGACACCGGCGTCGAGCCGATCTGGTAGTCGTCGACGTAGACGAGCGCACCCGGCGGGGAACTTCGGATCGTCATGCGGCGCTGCACGCAGCCTGAACAGGCGACGGCGACGACGGCCGCCGCGACGAAGGCGCACGCGCCGAAAAAATGCGTCCGAGGCAGCATGCGCGGACGATAGGGATCGTGGCCGTGCCCCGCCAGTGCAGGCCGCGAGGGGTTTTCTCCGCAGTTTGCCCCGACAGACGCGTATCGCCCCGGCCGCGTGCCCTCGCTAGAATCCGCCTTCAGACCGCACCCTGGGCTTCGCGACGCGTGGGCAAAGGCACGAGCCTCATCTGCAGCGACCTCTCCGACGTCGGTCGCCGACGGTCGAACAACCAGGACTCGTGCACCGTCCTGCCCCCCTCGAGCCCGCAGCAGTACCGCGCGCGGGGCTGGCTGTTCCTCGTGGCCGACGGAATGGGAGCACACGCCGCCGGCGAGCTGGCCAGCGGCATCGCGGCCGAACGGGTTCCGTTGGCCTACGAGAAGGCGGCCCAGCACTCGCCGCCCCTCGCGCTGCGGCGGAGCATCGAGCAGGTCAACGCGGAGATCAACGCCAAGGGGGAGAGTGCAGCGGAACTGCACGGGATGGGCACCACCTGCACGGTGCTGGTGCTGCTGCCGCGGGGGGCGCTGGTGGGGCACATCGGCGACAGCCGTGCCTACCGCGTGCGCGGCCGCACGATCGAGCAGCTCTCCCGTGACCACTCGCTCGTGTGGGAGCTCGAACTCGCCGGCGGGATGTCTCGGGAGCAGGCGGCTGGGGCCGCGCCGAAGAACATCATCACGCGGTCGATGGGGCCGCATCCCAAGGTCGACGTCGACATCGAGGGTCCATTTCCCGTGCACGACGGGGATACGTTCGTGCTCTGCAGCGACGGCCTCTCGGGCCAGATGGCCGACGAAGAGATCGGCCTCCTCGCCGCGGAGTTCGAGCCGCGCGAGGCGGCCGCCGCCCTCGTGGGCCTGGCACTGGTGCGCGGCGCGCCCGACAACGTGACCGTGGTGGTCGCCCGGGCCGGTGCGGAGGAGGTGTCGAAGGTGTCGGCGACCGACGCTCCCTGGGCGCTCACGGACGAACCGACGGCTGCGACCGGCCGGGCGGCGGTGCCGTGGAAGTGGCTCGCGATCGCGGCCGCGGGCCTGTTCGCTTCGCTGCTTCTCTTCCCCACGAGCGAGTTGATGGCGGGGCTGCGTGCCGCCATCGGCGCCGACATCGCCGACGCGGTGAGCATGCTCGGCTGTGGCGCCGCCGTGCTGGTGACCATCGCGTCGGGGCTGATGGCGATGCTCGGTCTCCTCGCTCCCGGCGGTGGTTCGGGTCGCGTCCTGCCGCCGGGCCGGCAGGTCGGCAAGGGACCCTATCGCACCTCCGACTGCTCTCCGACCGAGGGCCTGATCGAAAAGATCGCGTCGAGCGTGGAGTCGGCCGCCGCCGGCCTCGGCGACGCCGACCGCGAGCGGACGACGGCGATCGTGGCCCGGGTGCGGCGGCACGCGGCCGAACAGGCCACGCACGAGGCGGTGGTGGCCCTCGGCGAAGCGCTGGCGATCTACACGCGAGCCATCGAGCGGGCCCGCCACGGCGACACGATCGGCGGCACCGCGGCGTCAGAATCATGAAGATCGTCACGCGTTACGTGCTCGCCGAGCTCCTGCAGGTGTTCCTGGTCGCCCTCGGTGCGCTCACGCTCTTCATGCTCGTCGTCGGGCTCGTGAAGGAGGCACAGCAGCAGGGGCTCGGCATGCTGCAGATCGCCCAGCTCGTGCCCTACGTGCTGCCCGAGGCGATGCGGTTCGCCGTTCCCGGCACGATGCTCTTCGCCGTCGCCAGCGTGTTCGGGCGGATGTCGGCGAGCAACGAGATCACGGCGCTCAAGGCGGCGGGCATCACCCCGTTGGCCGCGATCTGGCCGGCCGTCGGCCTCGCGGTCGTCGTCAGCTTCGTGTCGGTATGGCTCAACGACGTCGCGGTGTCGTGGGGCCGCGACGGCGTCCGCCGCGTGATCGTGGGCAGCGTCGAGGAGATCATCTACGGCCGTCTCCGGCAGCAGCGGTCGTACAGCACCGCGAAACTGTCGATCAACGTCAAGGGAGTCGAGGGCCGGAAGCTGGTGCGGCCGACGCTCTCCTTCCAGCCCGGCGGCGAGACGGCTCCGGTGACGGTCTCCGCGGCGGAGGCGGAAATGCGGGCCGACCCCAAGACTGGCACGCTGTCGATCACCTGCCGCAACGGCACGCTCCACGTGGGCGACGTCAAGGCGGTGTTTCCAGACACGATCGAGCGCGTGGTGCCGCTGGATGCCGTGAGCCGCAAAGAAACGGTGTCGTCGAGCCCCTCCGAGATTCCGCTGGCGGACTTCCCCACGGCCCGCGTCGAACAAGTGGCGGCGATCGGGCAGATTCATCGGCTGGCGGCTGCGAAGGCTGCGATCGGGATATTCACCGGTCACCTCGAACAGACCACGCCGGCGGCCGTCGAACCGGAGCGGCAGCAGGAAAGGCAGGCCACCGGCCGGCTCAACCGCATCATCATGGAGCCGTGGCGGCGCTGGGCCAACGGCTTCAGCTGCCTGTGCTTCGTGCTCGTGGGAGCCCCGATGGCGATCCGGATGCGCAACGCCGACTTCCTCACGAGCTTCTTCCTCTGCTTCCTGCCCATCCTCGTCGTCTACTATCCCGTATTCATGCTCGGCGTTTCCCGCGTGAAGGCCGGCATGCTGCCGCCCCAGGCGGTGTGGATGGGCAACGTGCTGGTCACGCTCTGGGGCCTGTGGCTCCTGCGCCGCGTCGTCCGCGGGTGACTCAGCTCGCCCAAGCCTCCCTGACTCGGGAAGCCGGAAGCCCGGCCTACGAAGCCTGGGCTGCGGCGTTGATCACGGCGGCGATGCGGACGGCGTCGTGGCAGGCGTCCTCGCTCACGCCGAGGTGCACGAGGCTCGCCTCGTGGTTCTTGATGCACAATTCGCAGCCGGCGAGGGCGGCGCAGGCGAGGCTCATGAGTTCGAAGTCGGCCTTGTTCGTGGCGGGCTGTGCCATGCGCCCCATGCGCAGGCGGGGCGGACGGGCCTCGTAGCTCTCCTTGCCGAGCATGTGGCGGAAGCGGTAGTACACGGTGTTCATCCCCATGATCCCGGCGGACGCGATGGCGTCGGAGATCACGGCGGCCGCCCCATCGCCGAGGCCCGCGCGGGTGTCGGATTCGAGGGCGGCCACGAGGGGCCGCGCCCGGGCGAATCTGGCCGCGGCGAGGGCGATGCCGAACGCCTGCGGCGGCTGGAGGTTTTCGCCTGAAAGCACGCTCGAGAGGTTGAGGCGGATGTCCTTCAGTTCGTCGGGCAGGGTGTCTCGAAGGGCGTCGAGCGCGGGCGTGGAGATCGACATGGTCGCGGGATCGTTCCGAGGGAGGGTGCTGCGGCGCGGTTGCCGGAGGTTTCGCGTGGATTGTAGCCGGTCGTTGCCCGTCGAGGGGCGGGGATGCTACGTTCGGGAAATTTGTTTTTTCCGCCCGCTGGAGCCGCCATGCCCCGTCGCGACGACCTGCACACGATCCTCCTCATCGGCTCGGGCCCCATCGTCATCGGCCAGGCGTGCGAGTTCGACTACTCCGGCACCCAGGCCTGCAAGGCGCTGCGGGAGGACGGCTACCGCGTCGTGCTCGTCAACTCCAACCCGGCCACGATCATGACCGACCCGGGCACGGCCGACCGCACCTACATCGAGCCGCTCACCTGGCAGATGCTCGAGAAAGTGATCGAGGCGGAACAGCCCGACGCGGTGCTCCCCACGCTCGGCGGCCAGACCGCGCTCAACCTCGCGATGGAACTCGAGCGACGCGGCATCCTCGCGAGGCACGGCGTGGAGATGATCGGTGCCGACGCGGCCGCCATCAAGCGAGGTGAGGATCGGGAGATCTTCAAGGAGACCATGCGGAAGATCGGCCTCGAGACCTGCCGGGGCCGGATCGTGAAGAGCCTCGCTGAAGCCCGCGACGTGCTCGCCGAGATCGGCCTGCCAGCGGTGATCCGCCCGAGCTTCACGCTGGGCGGCTCGGGCTCGGGCGTGGCCTTCAACCGCGAGGAGTTCGACCACAAAGTGCAGCGTGGCCTCGATCTCTCGCCGGTCGGCGAGGTGCTCGTCGAGGAATCGATCCTCGGATGGAAGGAATACGAGATGGAGGTGATGCGCGACGCGGACGACAACGCCGTCATCATCTGCTCGATCGAGAACTTCGACCCCTGCGGCGTGCATACGGGCGACTCGATCACGGTCGCGCCGGCGATGACGCTCACCGACAGGCAGTATCAGCGGATGCGAGACGCGAGCTTCGCCGTGATCCGGGCGATCGGCGTGGCGACGGGCGGCTCGAACATCCAGTTCGCCGTGAACCCGGCCGACGGCCGGATGATCGTCATCGAGATGAACCCGCGGGTCAGCCGCTCGTCGGCGCTGGCGAGCAAGGCCACGGGCTTCCCGATCGCGAAGATCGCCGCGAAGCTCGCCGTGGGCTGGCGGCTCCACGAGCTCCCCAACGACATCACGCGGAAGACGAAGGCCTGCTTCGAGCCTTCGATCGACTATGTCGTGGTGAAGGTGCCCCGGTTCGCGTTCGAGAAGTTTCCGGAGGCCGACAGCCGGCTCACCACGCAGATGAAGAGCGTGGGCGAGACGATGGCGATCGGCCGCACGTTCAAGGAGGCGTTCCAGAAGGCGCTCCGGGGGCTCGAGGTGGGAAGCTTCGGGTTCGGGTCCGACCAGAAGGATCTCTGGGGAACGGTGGCCGAGCCCTCGCTCGACGACATCCGTGCACGGGTGGCCACACCCGACCCGGACCGTGTCTGGTATCTGCGCTACGCGTTCAAGGCGGGGATGACGGTGGCGGAACTCCACGAGCTCACGGCGATCGATCCCTGGTTTCTGGATCAACTCCTGCAGATCGTCGAGATGGAGGGCCTGCTCCGCGCGATCGGCTCGCTCGCGGCGGTGGACGATGCCACGCTCCGCCGCGCGAAGCAGTTTGGATTCTCCGACCGGCAGCTGGCCGTGATGCTCGGGGCGTCGGAGATGGACGTGCGCGACGAGCGCAAGAAGCGGGGGATCGTGGCCACCTACAAGGCGGTGGACACGTGCGCCGCCGAATTCGAGGCCCTGACGCCCTACTACTACTCGACCTGGGAGGAGGAGGACGAGACGCGGCCGAAGGCGCCCGGCACCAGGAGGGTGATGATCCTCGGCGGCGGCCCCAACCGGATCGGGCAGGGGATCGAGTTCGACTACTGCTGCTGCCACGCGAGCTTCGCGCTCCGGGAACTCGGGATCGAGAGCGTGATGGTGAACTCCAATCCGGAGACGGTGAGCACCGACTACGACACGAGCGACGTGCTCTTCTTCGAGCCCCTGACCTGCGAGGATGTGCTCAACATCGCCGATCGGATCCAGCCCGATGGCGTGATCGTCCAGCTCGGCGGGCAGACGCCGCTCAACCTCGCCCGTGCGCTCCATGCCGCGGGCCTGCCCATCATCGGCACGACGGTCGACACGATCGACCAGGCGGAGGACCGCGAGCAGTTCAAGGCGCTCCTCGAGCGGCTCGATCTCAGGCAGCCGGCCAGCGGCATCGCCCGCACGCTCGAGCAGGCGCGCCGCGAGGTGGCTCGGATCGGCTACCCCTCGCTCGTGCGGCCGAGCTTCGTGCTCGGTGGCCGCGCGATGGAGATCTGCTACGACAACGCGCAGTTCGAGAGGTACGTCGCCGAGGCCTTCGCCGTGGCCCAGGGGCAGCCGGTGCTCATCGACCGGTTCCTGGAGGATGCGATCGAGGTCGACGTCGACTGCATCGCCGACGGCACCGACGTGATCGTTGCGGGCGTCATGGAGCACATCGAGGAGGCGGGGGTCCATTCGGGCGACTCGGCCTGCTGCATCCCGCCCCACAGTCTGGCAGCCGAGACCGTGGTCGAAATCAAGGCGGCCGCCGCCGGGCTCGCCCGGAGCCTGGGCGTCGTGGGTTTGATGAACGTGCAGTTTGCCGTCAAGAAGGAGGACGGCCGCCCCACGCTGTATGTCATCGAGGTCAACCCGCGGGCCAGCCGCACGGTGCCGTTCGTGGCCAAGGCGACGGGGCTGCCCGTGGCGAAGGTGGCGGTGAAGGTGATGACCGGGAGGAGCCTCGCGGAGCAGGGGGTCACCGCCGACCCGGTGCCGGCGCACGTGAGCGTGAAGGAGAGCGTGTTTCCGTTCGTGAAGTTCGCCGGTGTCGACATCGCGCTCGGGCCGGAGATGCGGAGCACGGGCGAGGTGATGGGCGTGAGCGACCGGTTCAGCATCGCCTTCGCGAAGAGCCAGGTCGCCGCGGGCATCCTCCTTCCGGAGAAGGGCCGAATCTTCCTCAGCGTCGCGAGCCAGCAGGCGAAGGAGTCGATGGTGGGGCTCGCCCGGCGGCTCCAGACCCTCGGCTTCGAATTGCTCGCGACGTCGGGAACGGCCCGCACGCTCTCGGAGGCCGGCATCCCGGTGGAGACGGTGAAGAAGCTCCAGGAAGGGCATCCGAACCTGATCGACCACCTGATCGACGGCACCGTGCAGCTCATCTTCAACACGCCGCGCGGCAAGGGCGCGCGGACCGACGAGGGCAGGATCCGCGCTGCGAGCGTGCTCTACGGCGTGCCC
>RFPF01000410.1 GCA_009926295.1 Planctomycetia bacterium | reverse complement strand
CGTCACCCTCGCGAACCACGTCGGCACTGCGCCAAAACCGGGCCCGCGGGTCGGGATCGACGGAATAAAAAATCTCGCAGCGAGCCGCCGGCCAGCGGCCATCGGGCTGCACCACGAGCCGCGGGGTGCCGTCGGCGGCTTTCAGATCGAGCGTTGCCCGAGGCGTCTCCGGCAACGCGGGGCCGCCCTTGAGGAAGTGATCGAGCCAGAGCGGCATGGTGACGGCCACTTCGGGGCTGAGCCTGTGATTGAAGTGCGGCGCCCAGGAATACCGCAGCGGCTGGCCCGTGATCAGCGCATTCGTGCGATAGACGTCGTCCATCCAGCCGTGGAAGTCGTTCGTGGCGCTGCGGTGCAGCACGGGACAGCGGATCCGCGGCGCGTAGCTCTCGAACGACATCGTGCGGCGAAACAGATCGACATCGCCTTTCACACGGTCCTGCGGCGGCACGGTGCCACTCGAAAACAGATGCGGCTCCCACCGCCAGCCCTGGCCTCCGACGGCGGGCACGGCCGCTTTCACGCGGTCGTCGGTGCCGGCCACGTACATCGTGAGGTTGCCCCCCATCGAATAGCCGTGCACGCCGAGCCGGGCGGGATCGACCTCCGGTTGCTGCTCCAGGAATGTGAGCCCGCGGCGGCAGCCGAGCGTGAGCAGATACCAGTTGTTGTTCCTGGGATCACTTTTCGGAGGCTGCTCATGATCCTCGAAAAACTGCAGCGGCCCTGGCAGGAGTGAGCCGTAGCCCGATACGTTGCACTGCGAGGGATCGACGGCGCCCCAGTCGGTGTTCGGGTCGCCCGGTTGCGCTCCATCCACGGCATTGAACGGTCCATCGCCGCCGCCACGGCCACCCCAGTTCACCGACAGCGCGGCGTAGCCGCGTTGCACCAGAAACTTCACTTCCGAGAGCGAGCCCCGCTGACCGCCGCCATGGATGTGCATCACGGCCGGAAGTTTCCCCTCAGCCCGCTCCGGAAATCCGTAGATCGCCGCCATCCGCGCAGGCTTGTCCTTGAACGTGCCCACGAGAAAACGCACGTGGCGAAACACGCCGCCATCCTCCCGCCACTCGCGGATCACTTCCGTCTCGAGCGGATCGCGACGCGGGTCGAAGTCGGCCCACAGTTCCTCGACCGACTGCGGCACCGCGGCAGCACCACTTCTCTGTGCCTGCACCCACACGTCCACGTGATGGGCATCGGCGACCGGAAAAAGCTGCGGACCGGCTGCTAAAGAGACGGGCTGGAAGCGATCGCCATCTTGATCGAGCTTGGCCCGCAGGCCGTAGCCCAGAAGCCGCTTCCACTTCGTTGTGTGCCGATCGAGCGCGATGCCCTTCACCTGCGCGTAGTAGTCGTGGTGCGGATGATCCGCGGGCACGCCGAGGTCGAGCGGCTCCTGCGGCACAAACCGATAGGGGTCGGTTGTCACCACCTCGCGGCCGGTCGCGGTGTCTTCGAGCAGAAAGACCGGCAGCGAGCCGGGCACGGGCTTCGCGTAGAGCTCGAACGTGGACGACCCCTGAGCGGCCGCCGGATCCACGACGCGACCGTCAAGCACGTGCACCGGTACGAGCGGCGTGGTGGCCGGGTCGAACGTGAGCAGGCCATAATCG
>RFPF01000409.1 GCA_009926295.1 Planctomycetia bacterium | reverse complement strand
GCCGGCCGTCGGCCGATACGGCCCCCGCCGATGCCAAGGCCGGCCGCCGCACACTCTTCGAGGAACTCGCCACACGGGGCTTCGTCACCGGATACTCGGGCGTCCGCATCTCGCTGACCGGCCGCCGATTCATCATCGACGACGTCACGGTCTTCGAGGTCACCGACGCCTCCGGCCGCCCGGCAGGTCACGCGGCCGTGATCGTGAAAACCCGCGCCACACCGCCGTCCGCGACGCCGTTTCCCAAGCCGCCCTCGCCATCGTAGGCTTTTTGGCTGGGAAATTCCGGTCCAGAGCCTGCGGACGGCATGAGCGACATCCTCTTCCAGTATTACCGCGTCAATCCCACGACGTGGTTCTACCTGTCGTCGCTCCTCTCGATCGCGCTGTTCTTCAAGTTCAACCGGCTGTGGAGCGTGCGGAACCTCGACCTCGTCGGGCTCATCCTGTTCGCACCCGGCCTGCTCGCGGTCGAGTATGGCGGCTACAGGGCGAGCCCGGCCGTGCAGCAGATGGGGTTTCTCTGGATCTTCGCCGTCTCGGCGGCATTTCTCGTGAGGATGCTGTTCGACTCGCTGATGGTCCGCCGGCCGCTCCTCGAGCCCAACCTGTCCGTGGGCGGGCTCGCCTTTCTCGGCATCTCCCTGCTGGTGTTCCTGCTGGCCAACGTGATCACCACGCGGCCGCAGCGCGACGACCTCGCCGGCGCCGCCGCGGCGACGAAACTCGAGACCCGCGCCGCCGAGGTCGATGCGGACGAGCTCGCCCGGCTCGGGCCGGGCTACCCCCTGCTCTTCCTGCTGCCGCAGATCTCGACCCAACGGCTGTTCGTCGCAGACACCGCCTCCGAGGCGGGCACGGCCCGGGGCGAGGGCAGCCGGCGGGCGCTCCACGAGACGACCGCCCGCGTGATGGCGATCATCGCCCAGGTGGCGATCGTGACCGGCATGGTGGCGATCGGCTGGCTCCACTTCGAGAACGTGCGGCTGGGCATCGCGGCGGCGGTGCTCTACCTGCTGCTGCCCTACACAGCGATCATGACCGGCCGCGTCGACCATGCCCTGCCCGGGGCACTCGTCGTGTGGGCGATCGCCGCCTACCGCCGGCCCCTCGTCTCGGGCGGACTCATCGGCCTCGCGATCGGCACGATCTACTACCCCGTGTTTCTCCTGCCGCTGTGGTGCAGCTTCTACTGGGAGCGTGGCATCCGCCGGTTCGCCGCCGGCGTCGCGATCGCGCTGCTCTCGCTGGTGCTGGCGCTGTGGATCACGTCGCCCGATGCAGGCGTGTTCGCCGGCCAGCTCCGCCAGATGTTCGGCTGGATCTTTCCCAGCGAGGTGTCGCTCGAGGGGTTCTGGGCCCTGCCCTTCAACGACTCGGTGTTCAGGCTGCCCGTGCTCGCAGCCTTCATCGCGATGATGGCGACGCTCGCGATCTGGCCGGCGCCCAAGAACCTGGGCACGCTGTTGAGCTGTTCGGCGGCCGTGCTCCTCGGCAGCCAATTCTGGAAGGCCCACAACGGCGGCCTCTTCATGGCCTGGTTCCTGCCGCCCCTGCTCCTCGCGGTGTTCCGGCCGAATCTCGAGAACCGCGTGGCGATGCTCGTGCTCGACGCCGAG
>RFPF01000408.1 GCA_009926295.1 Planctomycetia bacterium | reverse complement strand
CGCTGGGTGCGAGCGGCACGGCCAATCCGATCACGTTCACGCTCGGCGTCGGAACTGGCACGAACCCATACCTGCTTCAAAACAACTCGGCGAACACTGCGACGATAGGCCAAAATGTCTCTGTGGTCCGCGGCGGCAGCCAGACCCAGGCAAATCTCACGCTGGGCGGCACCGGTGCGTGGGCCGTGCAAGGGGCCCTCGGTGGTTCGAATACGGACGTCGCCTTGTTCGTGAACGGCGCGTCTGTCACGCTCAGTGGCAGCAACTCCCACGCCCTGGGTACGACTGTGCAGGCGGGGTCGCTCGTCATCAGCGGCTCCGGCACGCTCGGCAGTGCGGCCAACGCCCTGTCCGTCTCCGGCGGCAGGCTCGATCTCGGCGCGACGTCCCAGACGGTGGGTGCCGTCACGCTCACCGGAGGCACGATCGCCAACGGCACGCTCACGGCGTCCTCATTCGCAGCCCAGGCGGGCACGATGTCGGCCCTGTTTTCCGGTAGCGGCGGGCTGACAAAAACAACCGCAGGCACCGTCGTGCTCGGCAATGCGAATACATACACCGGGGCGACGACCGTCGTAGCCGGTACGCTTGTGCTCGGCGGTGCGGCCGCCGTGGGTAGCGGGCCCTTGGCCGTCAACGACGGCACCCTCGACGTTGCTGGATTCTCGCCGACAGTGGGCGCCTTGTCCGGGTCGGCGGGTGGCGTGATCACGTCGAGTTCGGGCGGTGTGGCGGTCACGCTCACCGTTTCCTCCACGGCGAACTCGACGTTCGGCGGAACGATCCAGAACGGATCGGGCGCGATGGGGCTCTCGAAGGCCGGGGCCGGGGCGCTCACGCTGTCGGCGGCGAACACGTATTCCGGCCCGACCACCGTATCGAACGGATCACTCGTTGCGGGTGACGCCTCAGCATTCGGGAGCGATGCTGGCACGATCACTGTTTCGGGTGGCACGCTCAGTCTGGGCGGACTCTCGATACCCCGCTCCGGAACCGTGTCGCTCGCCGGCGGCACGATTCAGAGCGGTACGCTCACGAACAACACGGTGGCGTTCGACGCCCAGGCCGGCACGCTTTCCGCGTCGCTCGCTGGATCCGCGGGCCTGGCGAAGTCCACGAGTGGCACGGTCTCGCTCGCTGCGGCGAATTCGTTCACTGGGGGCGTCACGCTGAGCGGCGGATTGTTGAACGTCGGCAACACGTCCGCCCTCGGTCAGGCAGGCGGCAGTGTCGCCGTCACCGGAGGCACGATCGACCTCAAGGGCTACAGCGTCACGATCGGCGACCTGAGTGGCTCGTCTGCCGGCACGATCACCAACAGCACGAACGCCGCAGTCACGCTGACCGTCGGCGGGGCGAACTCCACCCGCTACGATGGTACGCTCACGAGTTCCACCGGCACGCTCAACTTTGTGAAGGTAGGCGCCGGTACGCTCACGCTGGGCGGCAGCAGCACGTTCACGGGAGGAATTACGGTTGGCGAAGGAACCCTCGTGCTTGCCGGTGGCACGAATCGCCTGCCGATCGCCTCGTCCGTCACGCTCGGCACTGGCTCGACCAGCGGCAAGCTCGTCCTCGGGAGCGCCTCGGGCCGCAGCAATCAGACACTGGCGGGGCTGGCGACGGGCGGGTCGGG
>RFPF01000407.1 GCA_009926295.1 Planctomycetia bacterium | reverse complement strand
AGGATTCTCGGCCGTCACCCCGGGGGCGGCTGCGTCCGCCGCCGCGTCCGCGGGCTTCGCCGGGGGCTTCCTCGGAAACAGCACCGCCTGCAGGGCCTGGCTGCCGAGAAGGATGGCGAACGAGATGAGTGCGAACTGTATGTAACGGCGTTCCACGAACGGGGGTTCCTGCAGCCTGCAGTCGGGCGGTCGAACGCCCTCAGTATACCCGCGTCGGTGAAAAACCTATCGTCCCTGCGTGAGCCGGTCGCCGAGAAAGTTGTCGAGGTCGGCGATCGCGTGGATCTTTCGGCAGGTCACGTCGAAGGCATACTCGATCCTGCGAAACCGCACTGCACCGTCCTCGAGGATCGCGTAACAGGCCCGCCGGTCACCGTCGCGCGGCTGTCCCACCGAGCCCACGTTCACCATCGCCTTGCCCGCCGGGAGCGGCACCCGGCATTCGACCGCCCCGGACGGCACGGTGGGGGAGAGGAATTCGGGCGCCTCGGTGAACACCCCCGGGATGTGCGTGTGGCCCTGCAGGCAGTACCGCCCGACGAGCTCGAAGATGTGCTCCATCTTGAGAGGGTTGTAGATGTCCTCGGGAAACACGTATTCGTCGAGCGGCCGCCGTGCCGATCCGTGCACGAACAGGAAGTCGCCGTCGACGTGGTTGCGGGGCAGTTCGCCGAGGAAGTCGGTGAGCGGGTCGGCCGAGTTCCGCGGCAGCCGATCGTGCTGCTCGAGCTGCACGCGAGTCCAGCGGATCGCCTTTTCCGCCCCCACGTTGAATCCGTCGGGGTCGAAGAGTGCCCCCTGATCGTGATTGCCGAGGATCACGACGCTGCATTTCTGCCGCACGAGCTTCACGCATTCACAGGGATTCGGGCCGTATCCCACGATGTCGCCGAGGCAGTAGATGGCGTCGACCCCCTGCCGGCCGATATCCTCCAACACGGCCTCGAGCGCCTCGAGGTTGCCGTGAACGTCGCTGATGATGGCCCGCTTCACGCGTGTCGACCCCGATCCGGCGGACCGTTATGTTGTGGATGCTTCGCGGAAAACTGACTCTACGGACGGGGGAAAACCCGGTCAAGGACGTGGACGTCCTTCGCGACGTGCACACCTCCCCGAGGAGCGGGCGGCCGTGAAGAGCCTCGCCATCGACACGAGCCTCGCTCGCGGATCCGTGGCGGCGGCCGACGAACGCAGCATGCTCGAGATCGTGCTGCCGGTGGCCGGCGAGCATGCGCGGCGGATCGGCTCCGCGCTCACCGAGGCGGTGTCTGAACTCGGTTGGGCGGTCGGCGCGGCGGAACTCGTCGGCGTCGTGCGGGGCCCGGGCTCGTTCACAGGCCTGCGCGTCGGCCTGGCCGCGGCGAAGGCGATCGCATGGGCCACGGAAGCGACGCTCGTCGGCGTGTCGGGCTTCGACGTGATCGCGCGGCGGACGGCACGACTGAGCCGCGCCCCCTCCGGCCCCCTGCACATCGCCTACGACGCCGGCCGCGGCGAACTGTTCGTGGCGGAGGCCGAGCCCGCCGCCCACGAGCCGACGGGATTTCGCCTGTCGACGCCCCGGCTCGCCGACGCCCGTGAGTGGATCGCGGCACTGCCGCCCGGATCGCATGTCTCGGGCCCCGGGCTCGACGTTGTCGGCGAGCCGG
>RFPF01000406.1 GCA_009926295.1 Planctomycetia bacterium | reverse complement strand
GAAGGCCGAGCGGAAGGACGGCGCCGACGGCGGCTATTTCTACCCCGCCGACTACGTGAACATGGTGCAGCGACAGCAGACCTGGCACCTGCCCGACCCGGTCGATCCCGAGCCCGTCACCCAGGGCATCGGCGTGTTCTTCACGCGGCTCGTGGTCGGCGGCCTCGACTGCGCGATCATCGAGGATAGGAAATTCAAGACTGGGCCCTTCGGAGCGATCCCCGAACTGGGCCCGAGGCCCGACCACATCACCGACCCGGACTACGACCGCGCGAGCATCGACACGCCGGGGCTCGAACTCCTCGGGGCCAGGCAGTTGGCCTGGCTCGAGCGGTGGGGTCGCGACTGGCAGGGCGTCCGCGCGAAGACGGCGCTCTCGGCCACGGCGTTCGCCGGGGCCGTCCATCTTCACGGCAGCCCCGACAACCGCCTCCTCGCCGACCTTGATTGCAACGGCTGGCCACAGCGCGGCCGGAACGCGGCCCTCGCACTCTTGCAGGCCGCGCACGCGACGCACCTCTGCGGCGACCAGCACCTCGCCGTCGTCATGCGGCACGGCATCGAGCGGCACGGCGACGGCCCCTGGTCGTTCACCGCGCCTGCACTCGTCAACACGATCTACGGCCGCTGGTGGCATCCGCCCGACGAGAGGCCCGGCGCGAATCCGGTGCCGACGAGCCCGCTGCCGTGGACGGGGGACTACGAGGATGGCCTGGGCAACAAGATCTCGATCATCGCCTATGCCAACCCTGAAAACGTCAATGACGAGAGGAAGCGGGGTGATGGCTACGGGATCGCGCGGTTCGACTTCGCCAAGGATGCACTTACGTTCGAGTGCTGGCCGCGGTTCCCGGTCGTCGGCGCCGACGGCAAGGCCGCGCAGTACCCGGGCTGGCCGGTGACGGTGCCGCTCGAGCGGCCTGTGACAAAACCCAACGTGATCGTCGTGCTCGTCGACGACATGGGCTGGCGCGACCTCGCCAGCCCGTACTTCGAGACGCCGCACATAGACCGGCTCGCCGCGAGCGGCATGCGGTTCACGCATGGCTATTCGGCCTGCACCGTCTGCTCGCCGACCCGCGCCGCGATGCTGACCGGCCAGTATCCCGCCCGGCTGCACCTCACCGACTGGATCCCGGGGCACGAGCGTCCCCACGCGAAGCTGACGATTCCCGCGTGGCGGAAGTTTCTCCCACACGAGGCGGTCACGGTGGCCGAGCGGCTCCGGGCAGCGGGTTACGCGACGGCGAGCATCGGCAAATGGCATCTCGGCGGCGCACCGCATTACCCCCAGCACCATGGCTTCGACGTGAACGTCGGCGGCTGCGATCGCGGCCAGCCGCCGAGCTACTTTTCGCCCTACCGGATTCCCACGCTCCCCGACGGCCCCGCGGGCGAATACCTCACCGACCGCGAGGCGGCCGAGGCGGTGACCTTCATCGAGGCCCACCGCGACCGGCCGTTCTTCCTCTATCTGCCACACCACTGCGTGCACACGCCGATCCAGGCGAAGCCCGCCGTGAAGGCGAAGTACGACGCCAAGGACGCCGGCGGCCTCGCGGTGAAGAACGCCGGCTATGCCGCGATGGTCGAGAGCGTCGACGACTCCGTGGGCACGATCCTCGCCGCGCTCGAGCGGCTCGGGATCCGCGACCGCACGGCGGTCGTGTTCACGAGCGACAACGGCGGCCTC
>RFPF01000405.1 GCA_009926295.1 Planctomycetia bacterium | reverse complement strand
ACCGCAGAACGCCACCCAGGACAACGTGAACAAGTGGCGGAAGGGCATCATCGACTCGACCACGCCTGAGCAGCGGGCGCGGTACGTGGAGTATCGCCGCGCCATGGACCAGCGGCGCACGGAACTCGGCATCCCTTCATCCGGTCCGAGGTGAGGGGCGAGCGATGGTCGACACGCTGGGGCTGCTCGCCGAGGCGCGACAGATCGCGATCGACCTCGGGTATGCCGTTCGCGAGGAGCCGCTCGGCGAACTCCCCGGAGGCCGGTGCGTGGTCGGCGGTGAGCGACGCATCCTGCTGAACCTCGAGCACACCGCCACGGCCCAGCTCGAGGTGCTCGTCGCCGCGCTCGCGTCCGATCCGCGAACCCACTCGCAGCCGATGAGCCGGCTGCTGGCGGCCCGGCTGGGAGCGTAGCGTGGGGCAACCGTCCCGGTTGCCGATGCGGCCCCAACTTCCGGCGAGCCGGCCGCGTGCCCAACGTCACGCATAGGTCCCATGGGCGGCGATGTACCGTTCGACGGCCCGCGGCGTGCGATAGCGGATGCTGCGGCCGACAAGGAGTGATGCGCGCAGGTCGGTCGAGCGGATGCCGATCGGCGGCACGGCAATCTTCGTGCCGACGATCCGGGAGACGCGATCCGGTCCGAGCAGCGTCGCGAGTCGCGCCGCACGCGTGATCGCGGCGATGTCGTCCACCCCGTCCCGCTCGACCGCGAGGATCGAGGCGAGTTCGAGGATCCGTGCCGGCTCGCGCCATTCCGGCAGGCTTGCGAGGGCATCGGGGCCGAGGATGAGGCGCAGATCGTCGTCGGGGTGCGCCGCCCGCATCGCCGTGAGCGTATCGACGGTGTAGCTGACTCCGCCGCGATCGACCTCCAGCGACGACACCGCGAAGCCCGGGTTGCCGCTCACCGCGAGCGTGAGCATCTCGAGGCGGTCATGGCCCGACGCCGGCTGACGTTCCTGCTTGAAGGGCTGGATCGCGGTCGGCATGAACAGCACGCGGTCGAGGCACGCCTGTTCCCGGCAGCACTCGGCCACGATCAGGTGCCCCTGATGCACCGGGTCGAAGCTGCCGCCAAAAATCCCGATCTTCATGGTCGGTCCGCGCCTGTCGCCTCAGATGCTCTAATCGATCCGATGCAGGAGTCTACGGGCCAGCGGAGCCTTTTCGAAACCCAGCCCGCCTGGGTCGAGGACGACGCGCGCCAGGGTGTCGTCGCCACGGTCGTGTTGCCCGACGGCGTGGACAAGCCGCTGGATTATCTCGTGCCCGAGGCGCTGGCCGCCGCCGTCGCGCCGGGGAAGCGGGTGCGGGTGCCTCTGGGCCGCGGCAACCGCGAGCGGCTCGCCTACTGTGTCGCGGTACGGGCTGGGGAACTCCCGCAGCAGCCGCTCAAGCGCGTGACGGGCGTCGAAGACGAGGCGCCGCTCCTCTCCCCGCGGATGCTCGAGTTGACCCAGTGGATGAGTGAGAAGTGGCTCGCGCGGCGCGGCGAGGTGCTCGAGGCCGTGCTCCCCGCCGGCGTGCGGGCGACGCGCAAGCGGCGCGCCGTGCCCCTCCTCGTGGCGACGGGCACGACTCCGGCACGCAAGCCCACGCCCGCGCAGGCGCAGGTGATCGCCGCAGCGGCCACGCCGGCCACCGCGGAGGACCTGGCCCGGCGGTCAGGCGCGAGCAGGGCGGTGATCGCGCGGCTCGTG
>RFPF01000404.1 GCA_009926295.1 Planctomycetia bacterium | reverse complement strand
AAGCACAAGGGCTGGGTGCGGTCGCTCGCCTTCTCTCCCGACGGCGCGAAGCTCGCCACGGCCGGCGAGGACGGCACCGTGGTGCTCTGGAACACGGCCGACGGCAAGGAGATCAAGACGGTGGCCGCGCACGCCGGCCCCGTCACGGCGGTCGCCTTTTCGCCCGACGGTGCCACGATCGCCACCGGCGGCGGCGACAAACTCGTCAAGCTCTGGAACGCCGCCGACGGCGCCGAGAAGGGCAAGCTCGAGGGGCACGCCGACACGCTCTGGTCGCTCGCCTACTCCCCCGACGGCTCGCGGCTCGCGTCGGCCGGTGCGGATCGCACCATCAAACTCTGGACGACGAGCGATTCCAAGGAGTACGCCACGCTCAAGGGACACAAAGACTGGGTGACGTCGGTTGCGTTTTCCGCCGACGGCATGCGGCTCGTAAGCGGCAGCCTCGATGGTGCCGTGAAGTTGTGGGACGTGAACGCGAAGGGCGAGCAGGAGGGCCCGCCCGCGGAGAAGTCGAGCGTGTGGTGCGTCACGTTTTCTCCCGACGACAAGAGCGTGTTCGTGGGAACGCACGGCGGCGGCAAAGTCGTGGCCACTCCCGCACCGAAACCCGTGCCACCCGCGTCGCCCCCACCGGCTGAGAAACCGGCTGAGAAACCGGCTGAGAAACCGGCTGAGAAACCGGCTGAGAAACCGGCTGAGAAACCCAAGCCTGCCGCCGAGCAACCGGCACCGCCGGCGGCACCGGCACCGCCCGCCAAGCCCTGAGCCGCAGGCGGGCGGTCCGTGTCGGTTCTTGGCCTACGAAGGGAGTCTGTCGATGAAATTCGCTCGGATGAAAATCTCTTCGCCCGCGGGGCTCGGGGCTGTCCTCGGGCTGGTGACGCTCGGGTGGCTCCTCGGCCTCGTCATCGGTCGGTCGTGGTTCCCGCAGCGCGTGCAGGCACTCACGGCGCTCGCCGACGAGGCCTTCGCCGTGTGCACGGTGCCGCTCGGCGTCGGTGTGGAGGCCTTCTTCATCCTCGACTTCGAGACGGGCGACCTTTCCGGAGGCGTCATGAACCCGGCCACGGGCAAGTTCACCGGCGCCTACAAGCACAACGTCCTCCCCGACCTGGGCTTCAAGGCGGGCCAGGTGAAGAACCCGCGGTTCCTGCTCGTGTCGGGCGCCGCCGAACTGCAGGCCGGCGGGGCCACGCAGTTCGCCCCGGCCGTGCTCTACGTCACCGATTCGTCGACGGGAACGACCGTCGCCTACGGGATCCCCTTCAATCCCCAGCAGGCGATCGCGACGCCGTTCGTGTCCAGGCTGGAAGCCCTCGACGTGGCCCGGCCGCGGGGTGGCGGCGGCAAGGCGGGAGTCGGCTCGGCCAAGCCGAAGAAGGACAAGGAAAAGGAGTAGCCCGCGGGCACCGTCCCGCAGCCGAGAACCGATGGAGCCGCACGCCAACCCCCTGGAGATCTTCCTGAACGGTGAGCCGTTTGACGCCGCAGCCGGCGCGACGGCCCTCGATGTCGTCGCCGGGCTCGGGCTCGCGGGCCGGCCGCTCGCCGTGGAGATCAACGAGGTGGTCGTACCCCGGGCCCGGCTCGCCGACTGTATGCTCGAGTCCGGTGATCGCCTCGAGATCGTGACGCTCGTCGGCGGCGGCTAGCTGACGGTGGACAAAGCCATCCATGGCCCTGTTCCACTTTCCCGTGGCTCGTTTATCCAGCAGT
>RFPF01000403.1 GCA_009926295.1 Planctomycetia bacterium | reverse complement strand
GCCGAACGGGGCGAGCCGCTCCATCTGCGTGACCGTGTCGAGCGTGAGGCCGGCGAGAGTGGCCTCGCCGTCGATGGCGATCTGTGCCCGCCGCAGCGTTTCCGGCAGCCGCGCGGCCACTTCCGCGCAAAACCGCTCCCGAAAGGCGTCGATGTGCGCGTCGTCGACGCGAAGGCCCGCCGCCGCCGCGTGGCCGCCGCAGGTCACGAGCAGGTCGCGGCAGGCGACGAGCGCCGAGTGCACGTCGAATCCAGGAACGCTCCGCGCGCTCCCCGTGGCGGGTCGGCCCTGGAGGGCGTCCTGGGCGATCATCACGACGGGGCGGTGAAACTTCTCCGCGAGCCGACCGGCCACGATGCCGACGACGCCCGCATGCCACCCCGGATCGGCGAGGACGAGGGCCGCATCCGCATCTGGGTCGAACCGTTCACGGGCCTGCTTCGTCGCCGCCAGGGTGATGCTGCGCTCCTCGGTCTCCCGCCGGGCGTTGAGCTCGTCGAGGTAGTCGGCGAGGCTCGCGGCCCGGGCCGCGTCGGCCGTGGTGAGAAGTTCGATGCCGCAGGCCGCCTGCCCGAGCCGACCCGCGGCGTTGAGCCGGGGCGCGAGGCGGAACGCCACGTCCTCGCTCTCGAGCTGCGACTTCTCGTGGAGCTTGGCGAGTTCGAGGAGCCGGGCGATCCCCGGCCCGCCGCGCTTCCGCAGGCACTCGAGCCCGTGCCTGACGTAGATGCGGTTCTCGTCGAGCAGGGGCACCACGTCGGCCACCGTGCCGAGCGCGGCGAACCCCATGCCCTTGAGCAGCATCTCGCGGAGCCGCGGCGTCACCTGCCTGGCCCCCGAAGCCCGGATGGCGATCGCCCACGCCAGCTTGAACGCCACGCCCGCACCGCACAACTCGCCGAACGGATAGGCCGTTCCCGGCAGCCGCGGATGCACGAGCACCGCGGCCTCCGGCAGCGAGTCGGCGAGGGAATGATGGTCGGTGACGATCAGTTCGAGGCCGAGGTCGCGGGCCGCGCGGGCCTCGGCGATGCTGGCGATCCCGCAGTCGACCGTCACGACGAGGCTGGCTCCCTGCTTCGCCAAAGACTCCAGTGCCGAGGCGTTGAGCCCGTAGCCCTCCTCGAGGCGGTCGGGCACGTACCAGGCCGCGTCGGCGTCGAGGGCCTCGAGGCAGCCCATCAGGATCGCCGTGGCGCACATCCCGTCGGCGTCGTAATCGCCGTAGACGACGATCCGGCGAGCGGCGCGGACCGCCGCGAGGATGCGGTCGGCCGCCTCGGCGATGCCCGGCAGTTCGTCGGGGTCACGGAGGTCGGCCATCGTCCCCGAGAGGAAGGCCTTCACGGCGTGGGCGTCGGTGAGGCCGCGGGCCGCCAGCAGCCGGGCCACGATCGGCGACACGCCCGCCGCCCGCTCGAGTCCGGCAACGAGCGCCTGGTCGTGGGGCTGGATGTGCCACCGCTTCGGCATCGACCGACTCCCTCCGGGACGTCGCGGCAGTATACGGGATCGTGCCGCCCTGCAGGCTGCTATATTGCCGTCCCCGCCGGATTTCGCGGGGTCGAGTCCAGATGCCGGATGGAGGTTTCGATGACGGTCGCCGATCTGCCGCTGCCCACGCTGCCCGCGAAGCCGAAGCGGCAGGACGTGCCCAAGGACAAGGTGCTCTGCGAATACTGCTCGGCGAAGTGCTGCCGCTACTTCGCGCTGCCTCTCGAGACTC
>RFPF01000402.1 GCA_009926295.1 Planctomycetia bacterium | reverse complement strand
CAGGCGGCTCGACGCAAACCTCAGGCACCGGCGGCTTCGGTGGCGGCTATGGGCTGCAGTACTCCGCGTCGGAGAGCCCTGGCAACAATGACTCATATGCTGTGGGCGGCGGCGGTGCGGGGCTTGGCGGCGCCATCTTCGTGATGGGCGGAGCGTCGGTGCAGATCAACTCGTCCGGCCCGTCGGCCGCCCCGCTCTTCACCAATGGCAGCGTGTCGGGCGGGCAGACCGGCAACTACACGAATACCGGCGCCGCCTACGGCCCGGGAATGTTTCTCGGCGGCGACGTGACCTTCACCGTCACCTCCTCGACGCTTGCCGTCTCCGGGCTCGGCGGGGCGGGCAACCTTTCGGACTTCCGCGTGGCGAACCACGCGAGCGACCCCAACGCCAACGGCGGCATCATCAAGAACGGCAACGGCACGCTCGCCCTCTCCGGCTGGAACACCTACTCCGGCCCCACGACCGTGAACGCCGGCGTGCTCGCCACGAGCGGCTCCGAGGCCGCGATGATGGGCACAAGCGGCGTCACGCTCAACTCCGGCGCCACCCTCGCCCTGGGCCAGAGCAACGGCGTGAACGCGAATGCCGGCGTCACCTTCAACGGTGGCACGCTGCAGCTGGCCACCACGCTCACGCAGACGTTCGCTGGCTTCACCGTGGCACAGCCATCGGTGCTCGAATTTGGGAGCACGATGTCGGCCCTCACGATGGGCACGCTGTCGCTCGCCCAGCCCCTCGCGATCTGGAATTACGTCTCCAACGGAGCGCAGATCAACGTGACGAGCGGCACCTACTCCGGCAGCCTCGCGAACGTCAACTATTACTCCGATGCCGGGCAGACATCCCTGGGGCATGGGATTCTGGTGGGCACAACGCTCATGCCATCGGTGTTCAACGTCACGACGGCCGGTGAGTTCGCGACGGCCGTGACGATCGCCAACGCGAGCACGGTGCCCACGACGATCATCCTGGCGCCGAACGTGACCATCCAGCCGCAGGCGCAAACGTTCATCAGCCTGAACACCGCGAACACCGGCGGCCTCACGATCGTGGGCAACGGCGCCATGATCGACATGTCGCAGGCCAACGGTGGCGCGGGCGACCGGGGATTTTTCGTGGCGGCGGGCAACGTGACGTTCGAAAATATGACGATCGCCAACGGCGTGGCGGCCGGCGGCAATGGCGTGAACGGGGGCGGCGGCGGTGCGGGCCTCGGTGGCGGTGTGTTCGTCGCCAATCTCGTGCAGCAGGGCGTGGCCGGCTACACCCAGGCGGCGAACGTGACGCTCGACGGCGTGACGTTCACCGGCAACCAGGCCGTGGGCGGCAGTGGGTCGCCTTCCATTTACGCGTCGGGCGGCGGAGGAGGCATGGGAGGCGACGGCGGCCTCCAGCACGTCGGGACGCTCGGGATGATCGGAGGCGGCGGAGGCGGCGGCTTTGGATTTGGTGCCGACGGTGGTTCGTATGCATCGGGAACAACGCCAGCCGGCGCAGCGGGGGCATTTGTGGGCGGGGCCTCGGGCGGCGCCGGGCAGCTGTCGTCCGGTTCGACGCCCGGCGGTGCGAACGGCGGCGGCGGAGGAGGATCGTACGGAGCAGCTGGCTGGGGCGCTGATCCTACTGCCGGCGGTGGCGGCGGCGTGGGCGGCCAGATGGCGAGCGAGGGCGCGTTTTCGTCAAATCGTGCGGACGGTGGCTTCGGCGGCGGCGGCGGCGGGGCCGGCC
>RFPF01000401.1 GCA_009926295.1 Planctomycetia bacterium | reverse complement strand
CGCCGCCGGAGCGACCGCTCGAAACGAGGCTTCACGATGCCGGCCATAGGCCTGCCTAGCGCCCTGACCATCGGTCGTACGATCGTCGTATTCGCGTGGCGTCGCGACCGCCTGGGACACGAGGTCGTGTCCGCCGATGGCACGGCCTGGCGGTCGGTGGAAGGGCCCGAGGAAGACGGCGACCCCCGCTGGCCTCCGTCGCCACCGCTGGTCGAGCTCTCGAGGCTCGACGGCCCCTCCGGACCGGCATTCCTGTGCGTTGGAAGAGCGGGGCGATCGCATTTTTCGGCGAGCATCGGCGCGGATGCGGCCCATCCGGATGCCATCCGGTTCGAGATCGCCTGTCGGATGCACGATCAGCCCGCGTGGATCGGGTCGACCTACCGCACCACCGCGGGAATCGTCCGCGTGGAGCCGATCCGGCCCCCGCCCGCCCTTCCGGCGACGGTCGAGTGGGGCTACTCGCTGTCGTCCCGGGGTATCCTCCCCCTGGCGGGTTCTCGGCTTGTCCCGCCGCCGGCCCCGGAAGTCTGACGGCATCTTGCGACCGCCGCTGCGATCGATCAGATTCTGGGGGTCATACCTCAGGTTCCCGGAACCCGCACATGTTTGACGTCATCGAGCGGCTCAAGGCCGACTGGACCGACAAGTATGTGGTCATCGCGTCTCCTGCGCCCGAACTCGCCCGGTTCGCCCGGGCGACCGGCCAGGTGAAGACGGTCAACATGAACGGCCGCTGCCTGGTCGAGTTCGACCAATACAACAACATCGGCTGGTACGACATCGATCCGGCGGCCCTCAAGATCGTGCCCAAGCCGGAGCCCAAGCCGCCGGAGCCGAAGGCGGAGAAGGCCGCGAAGCCGACGCCCGCGAAGCCGGCGCCCACGGCCGAAAAGCCGGCTGCCGCCGCCAAGAAGCCATCCACGGCCGACATCCTCGCGGCCGCCCGCGGCAAGGGCGGTGCGGCTCCGGCCGCGGCGAAGCCGGCGGGGACGCGCCCCTCGACGGCCGAGAGCTCGCGGCACGAAGCCGCCCGTCGCCGAGGCTGTCCAGGCGGCCGCCGAGCCCGAACCGGTTGCGGAACCGGCGGCGGAGGCCACACCCGCCGTGACCCCGAAGGCCAAGCCGGTGGCCGGCGGCAGGCTTCCCGGGACGACCGCCGAGAAAATTGCGTGGTGCCGGACTCACGACGCAAAGAAGTGAGGGATCATCGCAAGGCTTCGGGCGGCCGATGGTCGAGTGATCGGACCCGGTTCAGGAGGAACGGCGCATGAGGAGCGTGGGAGCCCTGGTCGCGGTCGGGATCATCGGGGTGCTCGGCTGCAGTCGCATCGCGCACCACCCCCTCGTGGGAGCAGCCAAGCAGGAGGTCTCCACGAACGATCGCGTGACGGCCGTGCTCGGCACGCCGGTCGAGTTCACCCCTGCCGTCACCGGCCGGGCCAACGAGGCCGACGGTATCGCCGCCCTGCAGTTCGAAGCCCGGGGTCCGAAGGGCACCGGGCTCGTGGTTGTCGAGGGCAGGAAACTCGGCGACGAATGGGGGGTGACGCTGCTCGAACTGCGTCCGGCGAGCGGCGGCGAACACCTGCACCTCACGGCCGACCTCGAATCCCACACGGGAACCGACACACCGAAGTTCGATCCGTCCGCCATCAGGGAATCGCCGGGAACCCCAGCCGCGGCACCGCCGGCCGACATCGAGATCGTGCTCCCGCCCGGCGCGCCGGGCG
>RFPF01000041.1 GCA_009926295.1 Planctomycetia bacterium | reverse complement strand
AGACGATCGCCTCGAGGCCGTTCGCGGTTCCCGCGAGGACGTCGCTCAGGTCGATGCCAAGCACCGGATCGCGCCAGAGTCCGGCGTTCTCGGCGTTCGCGCTCGCGACGCCGGCCTCGAGACGCGCGAGCCGAAGCTCGCGGTTGAAGACGAGCGCGACCGCGGCGGCCTCGTCGACCGAGAGCCCGTCGGAAGGGTCGAACGGCACCATGCCCGCGGGATCTCCGCCGAGCGTCCGCGCGAACTCCGAGAGCGGAGGCATCGAGAGGAGCGCGGCGGCCTGCCGGCCCCGATCCCGCCGCAGCGCCGCTCGTGCGGCGCGGGCCTCCACGGCCGCCGCCTGCTGGCCGGCAAGGTCCTCGAGGAGCGCGGGAAATCTCGCCGTCATCAGTTCCCGGCCGGTTTTCGCGTCGACCAGCGGCTGGAACAGGCTCTCCATGCGGTCGACGAGCGCGACGCACGGCACGCCCGAGTACTCGAGGATCGACTTGCTGAGGAATCGTCCGCGCGCCTCGTCGTCGAGCGGATCGACCACGATGAGAATCGGCGGAACGTCGCCGTAGGGTTGTTCGTGGATGAACTGCATCGTCTCGAAGGCCTTCGGCAGGATGATCCGCGCGCCGAGGATGACGAGAACCGTGTCGGCATGCTCACGGGCGGCGAGCACCGCCGCGCGGCCCGTCGAGACGGTCACCGGCCGGTAGCCGAAGCGGGACACTCCAGCGGCGATCTCCTGCGCGACCGCGGCATCATGGTGGGCGACGACAACGCGGTCGCTCCCCTCGGCCGTGGCGGCGTGGGCGAGCGTCGCGACGACCCGGCTCGATCCGGGCCACGGCGGCGGAGGAGCGGACAGCGCGAGGGTGCGGGCCGCTGCGAACTGCAGCGCCGCTTCGGGCACGGCGAGGGCCCGCACGAGCGTTCCACGGACGGCCGGCGGCAGCGGAGCAGCGGGCTCGCCGAGCGGGAGATCAGGCGGGAGGAGGGCCTCCTCGAGGCCGCGGGCGGCGGTCGCGGCCGCTGCGAACAATCCCCGGGAGGTGGCGAGGTCGAGCACGTCGCCGATCGTCCCCACGTCGGCCCCGTCGGGTCCGGTGAGCGCCGCGGCGATCCGGGGCGACTCGAGTTCGGCGGCCGGCGTTTGCGCGACCAGTGCCTCCAGCCTTGCCAGGAGCACGAGCCTCACCGCTTCGGGCCCGGTGGCACCGAGCGCCGAGAGGTCGCGGGCCAGATGGAGTGCCTCCCGCGACCGCGAAACGTCCGTCGCTTCGTCGGGGCGGCGGGCATGCGGGTTTTCCGCGGTGACGAGCAGGTGGTCGAGCCGGCGACCGATGCGGGCCACCGCCTCGCTGCGCGTGGGCGGCTGCCAGGGGGCCGAGTCGCCGTCGCGCCTGCGGGCCTGCCGGAGGGCCGCGAGCGCGCGGTCGCGGATCACGGGGGGCGTATCGGCCACCACCGCTGGCGCGAGAAGGAATTCCTCGACGTCGTCCGCTTCGATCGCGTCGAGGGCGGCGATCACGCCAGGCCATGATCCGATGTCGGCCGATCCGAGGCTGTCGAGGAGTGGTCGCCTCGCATCATGGCCGAGGTCGCGCACGAGCCCCCGCGCGATGTCGCGGGCCCGTAGGCCGGCGTCGTCGTCGGAGCCGAGCACGCCGACGAGCGCGGGAAGTGCGTCGAGTCCCGCGCGGCCGAGCGTCGTGGCGGCTGCCGCCCGCGTCGCGTACGAGTCGCTGCCAAGCTCGGCCGCGGCCCGGGCGAGCCGCCGCGGATCGCGGCGCTGCAGCCTGGCGGCCTCCTCCAGAGCCTCGATCGCGGGCAAGAGATCGGGCGCGGTGGTCCGCAGCATCATGCCGAGGCGATGAAGTGCCAGCGGGTCGGCATCGGCGGACAGCTCCGCGATCAGCCGCGACCGGTCGTTCCCGGCATCCGCGACCGCATCGGCGAGCCGCTGCACGTACGCGGTCGCCGCCTCGAGTGCCTCCACGTCGGCGGTCTTCGCGGCGGCGGCGAGCAGCTCTCGCGGCGTGGTCGGCGGGGGGTGGGCCACCGATTCGACGACGGCCCGGGCGTAGGGATCGAGCCGCTCGGTCGCGTCCGCCGGCCAGCCGATGGCGACCAGCGTCAGTCCTGCGGCCAGCGCCGGGAGCGAGGGTCGCCTCGTCAGGCCAGATGCCTCTTCCATATGGCAATCTGCTCGGCCACGAGGGCAGGAGCGGTCGAGCCGAAACTCACCATCCGCTCAACTGCCCTCGAGGCCCCCAGCGCGCCGCGGAACGAGGCCGTCCAGCCTGCCCATTCCCGCTGGAACTCCTCGTCGGAAAGCTCCGCCAGGGCCACGCCCTTCGTCATGGCATGGCGGACGAGGTGGCCCACCGTCTCGTGGGCCGTGCGCTGCGGCACGCCCGCCGCGATCAGCGCCTCCATCAGGCTCGTGGCGTCGAGATGACCGCGTTCGAGCGTTGCCATCACCCGGGCGTGGTCGAACGACGTGCCCGCCACGAGCGGCGCAGCCACGCCGAGCACCGCCTCGAGCGTGTCGATCGAGTCGAAGATCGCCTCCTTGTCTTCCTGGAGGTCGCGGTTGTAGGCGGTGGGCAGACCCTTCAGCAGGACGAGCAGGGCCTGCACGTTGCCGATCGCCCGGGCGCTCTTCCCACGGATGAGTTCCAGCACGTCGGGATTGATCTTCTGCGGCATGATCGAACTGCCGGTGCAGAAGCCCTCGGGGAGCTTCAGGAAGCCGAATTCCTGCGTGCTGTAGAGGATCCACTCCTCGGCCCACTGCGAGAGGTGGACCATCGTGAGCGAGATCACGAAGGCCAGTTCGCAGATGAAGTCGCGGTCGCTCGCCCCGTCGACGCTGTTGGCGGCCACTCCCTCGAAGCCGAGGGCCGCCTCGACGTGGGCCCGGTCGATCGGCAGGCTCGAACCGGCCATTGCGCAGGACCCGAGCGGCAGGACGTTCGTCCGCCGTCGGCAATCCGCGAGCCGGCTCCGGTCGCGTTCGAACTTCTCGCACCACGCGAGGAGCTGGTGGCTCGCAAGCACCGGCTGGGCCCGCCGCAGATGCGTGTAGCCCGGCATCACGAGCCCCTCCTCGCGGGCCGCGAAAGCGAGGAAGGCCCGCTGGAGCTCCTTGAGACCCTGTTCGAGCCGGTCGATCGCCCGCCGGCAGAAGAGCCGCAGGTCGGTGGCGACCTGGTCGTTGCGGCTGCGGGCAGTGTGCAATTTGCGACCGACGTCGCCGAGCCGCGTCGTAAGGGCCGATTCGATGTGGAGGTGGATGTCCTCCTTGGCGGCCGTGAACTCGAGGCGGCCGGCGCGAATCTCCGCCCGGATCTCCTCCAGCCCCTGCGCGATCGCATCCGCCTCTGCCACGGTGAGGAGGCCGCAGGCCGCGAGCATGCGGGCGTGGGCGATCGAGGCGTCGATGTCGTCGTCGGCGAGCCGCCGGTCGAACGACACGCTCTCGGAGAAGGCCTCGACGCGTTTGTCGGTCGGCTCGCGGAAGACGCCGCCCCAGGCCTTCGACGATTTCTGGCCTTCGGAAGGATGGCTCATGGAAGCGGTCCTGCGTTGGGTGATGTTCCATCGAGTTGTACTTCGGACCGCCCGAAAATCCATCCCGCCGCGTACACTGGTCGGCCTGATGATCTCGCCCGATGATTTTCTCGCGCCCGATGGCAGGCTCGCGGCGCGGCTGGCGGGCTGGGAGTCGCGGCCGGAGCAGCTCGAGATGGCGCGGCTGGTCGCCGAGGCGATCGCCGAGCGGCGCCATGCGGTGATCGAGGCGGGCACCGGCGTGGGCAAGAGCCTCGCCTACCTCGTGCCGGCGGTGCTCGCGGCGACGGCCGACCAGGTGGAGGGGGCGGAGGCCACGTCCCGAACGCCGGAGGACGACGACGAGTTCGAGGTCGCGGAGCCGCCAGCCGGCCGCCGCCCGCGCCGGGTCGTGATCTCGACGCACACGATCGCACTCCAGGAGCAGCTCGTCACGAAGGACATTCCGTTGGTGGCCGCCGTGATGCCGCGGGAGTTTTCGGCGGTGCTCGTGAAAGGCAGGGGGAATTACGTGAGCCTGCGGCGGCTCGGGCTCGCGGTCGAGCGGGCAGGCAGCCTCTTCAAGGAGGACGAGGAACTCGCCGAGCTCCGCGCCCTCGCCTCGTGGGCGAAGCGATCGGGCGACGGCTCACTCGCCGACCTCGAGAGCCTGCCCACGGCGAGCGTGTGGGACGAGGTGGAGAGCGACTCGGGCAACTGCATGGGCCGCGCCTGTCCGACCCACCATCAGTGCTTCTACTACGCCGCCCGCCGCCGGATGCACCACGCGCAGGTGCTCGTCGTCAATCACGCCCTCTTTTTTTCCGACCTCGCCCTCCGCCGCAGCGGCGCGAGCCTCCTCCCCGCCTACGACGTCGCCGTGTTCGACGAGGCCCACACGCTCGAGAGCGTCGCAGGCGATCACCTTGGAGTCGGCCTGTCGAACGGCACGGTGGACCGGCTCCTCTCCAAGCTCTTCAACGAGCGGACGCACCGCGGCCTGCTCGTTCACTATGCGATGCACGATCTCCAGCCCGACGTGCTCCGTTGCCGGCGTGCCGCCGAGGATTTCTTCGCCGCGGTCAGGGCGGCGGCCGCGGGGCAGGGCGACGGCCCCTGGCGGGTGCGGCGGCCGAGGCTCGTGCCCGATTCGCTCGGCGACGTCCTGCTCGGACTCGTGCGCACACTGAAGACGGCCGGCGACGGGCTCGCCAACGACGCCGAGCGGCACGACTTCCACGCGCTCGCCGACCGGCTCGCGCTCGTGGCGGGCTCGGTGCGCACGTGGCTCGAGCAGGACGAGCCCGGGAGCGTGTGGTGGGTGGAGGCGGAGCGCACGCGGCGCGGGCGGGAGCGGGTCCGGCTGGCCGGCGCGCCGATCGACGTCGGGGCGACGCTTGAACGCGAGTTGTTCGGTCGCGTCGGCACCGTCGTGCTCACGAGCGCCACCCTCACCGTCGGCCGACCAGCCGACGCCGCGGCGGAGGACGATTCGCCGCGCAGCGATCCGTTCTCGTTCTTCCGATCGCGGCTGGGGCTGGGGCGACCGCCGGCGGATCGCGACGCGACCGATCCCGTCCTCGCCCGCAGGCTCGGCAGCCCCTACGACTACGAGCGGCAGGCGCAGCTCGTGCTCGTGGACAGGCTGCCCGACCCCGAGCAGCGTGCAGCCTACGACCAGGCCTGCGTGCGGATGATCCGGCGGTATGTCGAGCGGAGCGAAGGACGGGCGATGGTGCTCTTCACGAGCCACGCGGCGCTGGCGGCCGCCTCGGCCGATCTGGCCGGCTGGTGTGCCCGGAGAAACTACCGCCTCGTGAGCCAGGCCGACGGTCTGCCGCGGTCGAGGATGCTCGAACTGTTTCGCGAGGGGCCCGGGAGCGTGCTCCTCGGCACCGATGGATTCTGGCAGGGTATCGATCTGCCGGGCGAGCAGCTCGTGACGGTGATCATCACGAAACTCCCGTTCGCGGTTCCCGACCGGCCGCTCGTCGCCGCCCGCATCGAGGCGATCCGCGAGGCGGGAGGCAGCCCGTTCCTGGAGTATCAATTGCCGGAGGCCGTACTCAAGCTCAAGCAGGGTTTTGGCCGGCTGATCCGCTCTCACTCGGATCGGGGAACCGTCGTCATTCTGGATCCGCGGATGCTCACGAAGCCCTACGGCCGCGTGTTCCTCGACAGCCTCCCGCCGGCCCAGGTCGAGGTCGAGCCCTTCGACGACGAGTGACGCGGGGTGGCCTCACGACGGGCAATCCGAGGGGCACACGACGAGCGGCACCGACGGCCGCGATGATTTGAGAGAGCCGTCTTGCCATGGCCTCGTCCGTTCGGTTCAAACTGTGCGTGATGCCGCTACGTTTTTTCATGCGCCGTGCGGAGCCACGGGTGACCGTCGTCATCAACAATCGCAATCTGGTGACGTGGCCACGCGAGATGGTGTCTCGCATCGAGCGATACATCAACCTGGCGGGCATCATCATCGTGGACAACGAAAGCTCTTACCCGCCGGTATTGGAGTGGTACCGCGATGTGCAGCATCGCGTCATTCGCCTCGCGCGCAACGAAGGCCACGAGGCCCCGTTTTCCCAGCAGATTCTCGATGAGGTGCCGACGGACGCCTTCGTGGTCACCGATCCGGACTTGGGCCTGCTCGACACGCCGGATGACACCCTCGCGAGGCTGTGTCGTCATCTCCAGGATCACCCGGAGCTGGGCAAGGTGGGCTTGTCGCTCGATTGGAGGGCCGTACCCGTCCGGTCTCGATATCACGCCCATTGCCACAGCTACGAGCGCCGACTGTGGCAGAGACCGCGGATCGGTGGTCGAGGACTGAGGCGTGCCGCCGTGGACACGACGTTCGCCATCTACGACAAGCGGATCGCCACGCACTACTTCGTGGGCGGAGCCAGAACCGATCCTCCTTACACCGCCCGGCACTACCCGTGGGAACTGATCGAACCCACCCCGGAATTCCAATACTATCTGGACCACGCCTCCGCGTCGTGCTCGTTCAAGTCTTTCGCTTCCCGCGATCCCGGCTGAGTGCCGTCAATGTTCAACCACGTGCGAATCGTCAAGCGGCAGGACGTCGCGTTCAAGGTTCATGGCGACACCAGCAACGCGGATTTTTGGAAGCTGGAAGATTGGGAAGCCGCCAACTATGCCATCGTCAAGCGATACGCCGGAGAGTGCCGCGGGTTCGTGAATGCCGGCGGTTGGATCGGCCCATTTACCCTGTTTGCCGCGAATCTTTATGAGCACGTCTTTTCACTGGAGCCGGATCCGGTGGCATTCGCCGAACTCAGTCGCAACGTAGCCCTGAACGGCTTTACCAATACGACGGTGGAAAACATCGCTTTCTTCCACGAGGCAGGAGCGATTCAGATCGGCAGCGATCATTCACCCATCGGGCGCAGCGGCACCAGCATCTTCCAGAGACAGAATGCCGTGACGGTGCCCTGCGAAACGCTTCGCAGTTTTTTTGAGCGGCACGCCGTGCCGCGTGCGTTTCTCATGCTCGACGTCGAAGGCGCTGAATGGGTGCTGTTCGACGACACGTCTTTTTTTCAGGAGCGTCGCCCGGTCGTGCTGGTGGAAATGCATCTCGATTTTCTCGACGAGCAGAAGCGATCACATCTCGCAGGAGCGTTGCAGCGGCTGAAACCCTTCTATCAAGCCGGGCTCGAAGATCTTCCTCCGAGTGGAATCTGCCATCGGCTGATGATTCCCGTGCCGTGACGATTCCTTACGGATCGTTACGAAGCGAGTTCGAGTTCCACCCAGGTCGTGGGGTCGCCGTCCCACGGGTATTCCGGCGGGCCGCAGAGCGGCACGCGACCGAGGCGGCGATCGACGAGAGCGGCGAAGAAGCCGAGCCGGGGAATCTCCACCGGATCCCAGCCGGGCAGCGCGCCGGCGGAGATGAAGGCGTCGATCCTCCAGCCGTCGGCCGCGATTTTGCCCTCGATGGAGACGGTGCCGGCCGGGAGTTCGGCCGGCACCTCGCTCGTGCGCGGGATCTGGGCGGCCACGGCAACTGCCTGATCGGCGTTGCGGCCACCGCCGGTGGGCAGGAGCGCGAGCCTGCGACAGAAGCGGCCCGCCCGGTGGCTGTCGCCAGTGGGCCGCGTGGCGATCCAGAGGTGCAGGCCGTCGCTGTCCTCGGGCTTCGTCGGCTGGCACCAGCGCGAACCCCCGACGCCGCGGGCAACCCCTCGCACGCCGATGCCGGCTTCGTTCCACCCCAGCGAGAGGTCGAGCACGTCGGGCACGTTGGCGAGCGGTGCGAGTGCAGGCAGTCGGCAGGCGTCGTCGAGTTGCGTCACCGCCGGAGGCCAGAGCTTCGCGCGCCTGTGGCAGACGAGGCGGAAGCGGAACGGCGCGGCGGGGTTTACGAGTGGCGACATGGTCTGACGCGTCATCTTATACTCGGCCCGGCGGGATGCAGATTCGCCCGCGCCGATTCACCCGTCGGGAGAGAGTCGTCGATGCGCGTGCTCTTCGTGGCGAGCGAGGCGGCGCCGTTCGCCAAGACCGGCGGTCTGGCCGACGTGGCCGGTGCCCTCCCAGGCGCCCTCTCCCGGCTGGGCTGCGACGTCACGCTCGTCACTCCGGCCTATCGTGACGTCTTCGCGAAGGGCCTGGGCATCGACGACACGGGGCTTTCGTTCGAGGTGCCGCTCGGCGGCCGGAGGCTCACGGCGCGGATCCTCCGCAGCACACTGCCCGGGACGGACGTGCCCGTGTTCCTCATCGCCAACGAGGGCTGCTTCGACCGCCCCACGCTCTACGGCGGCACCGAGGACTACGCCGACAATGCCGAGAGGTTCATTTTCTTCTCCCGTGCGGCTCTCGAGCTGGCGGGACGTCAGGACCGCCCGGTCGACATCCTCCACTGCCACGACTGGCAGGCCGGGCTCGTGCCGGCCTACCGGAAGCTCGTGTACCACGCGTGGCCGATGCTCTCGCAGGCACGCTCCGTGATGACGATCCACAACATGGCCTACCAGGGACTGTTCTGGCACTGGGACATGCTGCTCACGGGCTTCGACTGGAAGCACTTCAACTGGCAGCAGATGGAGTTTTATGGCCAGCTCGGCTTCCTCAAGACGGGACTCGTGTTCGCCGACGCGATCACGACCGTGAGCCCCACGTACGCCCGCGAGATCCAGCACGCACCGGGCGGCTGCGGCCTCGAGGGGGTGCTCGCGGCGCGGGGCGATGCATTGTCCGGCATAGTCAACGGCATCGACACGACCGTGTGGAACCCGCGGACCGACCGCCACATCCCCCGCACCTACGGCCCCGACGACGTGGCCGAGGGGAAATTCGCCGCCCGTGTGGCGCTCGCCGCGCGGCTGGGCCGCGCGGCACCCGATCCGCGGCCTCTAGTCGCCCTCGTGGGCCGGCTCGTCGAGCAGAAGGGGATCGAACTGGTCATCGAGATGCTCGGCCGGGTCGCGGGCCAGGGGCGGGCCCGGTTCGTGATCCTCGGCACCGGATCGGCCGAGACGGAGGAGGCGTTGCGGCGCGTCGCGGCCTCGTATCCCGACGCGATCGAGGTGGTGATCGGGTTCGACGAGGAGTTCGCGCACCTCATCTTCGCCGCCGCCGACATCGTGCTCGTGCCGAGCCGCTACGAGCCCTGCGGGCTCACGCAACTCTACGCGCAGCGGTACGGCGCGATTCCCGTCGTGCGGGCGACGGGTGGTCTCGTCGATACGGTGATCGATGCGACTCAGGCGTCGCTCGCCGCGGGCACGGCGAGCGGATTCGTGTTCGAGGCGTTCGACTCGTTCGCACTCGAGCACGCGATCGACCGGGCCCTGGGGGTGCGGTCCGACGAGGGGCTGTGGAGCCGGCTCGTGCGTCAGGTGATGGCGCAGGACTGGTCGTGGGATACCAGTGCGCGGGCTTATCTCGACCTGTTCGAGCGGGTTCGCCGTGCCGACCCGGTCGCCGTGGCGTAGGGCCGGCGGCGGCGGAATCACGGCGTGGCAAGCCGGGCAATCTGCCCGCGAACGCGCCGGTCGTGGCCGCGCGGGAAATGATCGATCCACCCGCGCCCCGATATCAGCGGCATGAGAAAAGCCGCCCTCACCCTCGCCGCGCTCGCCTGCCTCGTTGCGGCCGGGGCTCGCGCCGGCGATTCGGGTCGCTGCAGCCGCTGCAGCCCGCACGCAGCCGGCATGGAAACGCCCTATGGCGATACCGGCTGTGGCCCGCGATACTGCGGCGCGAAGCACGAGCCGAGTTGCCCCGATCCCTGCGACGCCTGCAACCGCTGGCACGGCCGCAACGGCGCCGTCGAGGGGCCCGAGATGCTCGCCCCGTGGCAACTGCCACCGGGCCGCGGGTTCGTGACCGCGGAGCACATGGGATACGACACGCGGCCGCGCTGCTTCCCCTGCAGCCGGTGAGAGGCGTCCGTGGAACGGGCGTCAGCGGGGAAGATACGTGGCGACGAACGTGATCTCGTCGCCATGTTCACGGCAGGCCGCCCGCAGCACGTCGAGAGCGTCGCCGGCCGCCGCCATGTCCACGAGTGAAGGCACCATGCCGCTGGCTTGTACGACGCTCGGCATGCCGGCATCCCGCGGTCGTTCGAGGGCCGCGTGGAGCGCCTCGGCGGGCCGCCGGAGCCGCCAGAGCAACAGCACGAGGATGTCAGCCGGAAGCGTTCCCGCCTGCTCGATCCGGGCGGTGGCGGCGGCCGCCCTGAAATATCTGACGGCGGCGTCCACGTCACGGCCCAACTGTGCGGCGAAAAACAACCGCGACGCCTCTCCGACGTTCTCGAACGGCGGCTCGCCGGGATAGGAGGCGTCCGGCGGCACTCGGCACGCGTAGCACGCGAGCTGCCAGGCCTTCTCGAGCGTGCCGCGATCGGTCGCCACCCGCGCGATCCGCAGCACCGCCTGCAGGTGCGACACGTCGACGTGCACGCTCGGACAGCCCACGAGCCCACCTGCCGCGTCGAGAAGGGCCGTGATCGACCCGGCATCCGTCTCGGACACAGCGAGAGAGCGGCCCGCGAGGTCGGCTGCGAGATTCGCGGCGAGTTCGCGATGCAGATGATCGACGAGCACCGTCGCGGCGCGTTCCTGCCGCACCGCCGGCAGCCGCGACACCGCCTGCTCATATGCCGTGATCGCATTGCACGTGCCCTGGGAGGCGAGCACGACCTCGAGGCCGAGGGCCGGATCGACTCCCTCCCAGAGCGCCACGTGCACGATTTCCTGGCGTCGGGACTCGGCCGCCTCGTCGTCAGCGGCGGAGCGGGCGGCAAGTTCGCGGAGTTTGCAGGCCACGTCGCCCGGCTCCGCGGCGGCACGGAGGTACATCCACCCCGCCGCCACCTGCCCCTCGTCGAGGAGCGGCCAGCCCACTTCGCGGCACGCTGCGAGCGACCGTTCGTCGAGGGCGGTGCGCGTCGCCTCGTCGAGCGGCCCGAGTTCGCCCGTCACCGGCAGGTTGAGCGAGGCGCGGGCCTCGAGGAGCCGCAGATCGAACAGCGCGTGCCAGCGGCGCCGCTCCGCAAGCGAGTCCGCGAGGGCCCCGAGGAGTGCCCCCGGGCCTTGGGCCGCCGCGGCTTCGAGCGCGATGAAGACGTCGTCGGGGGTATTCATCGGGAACGGCGATCCTGCGAGGTGCGAAGTGATTCATAGGCGAGCACGGCGGCCGTCACCGACACGTTGAGGCTGTCGGCCACGCCCTGCATCGGCAGCCGCACCGTGTCGAAGCGGATGGTTCCGGCGCGGCCGGCCTCCCGCCAGGCCGGCGACAGACCGTGGGCCTCGCTGCCGAGCACGATCGCCGTCGCCCCGGCGAGCGGCGCCTCATGCCACACCAACGCGCCCTCTGGAACCGCCCCCAGCACCCGCCTGGCCTGTCGCCCGCACCACGCGATCACCTCCGCGACGGTGCCCACCGCCAGCGGCACGCAGAACACGGTGCCGAGGCTGGCGCGGATCGCGGCCGGGTTGGCGGGGTCGGTGCCCGGTCCGCAGGCGATCACGCCCGCGATCCCGGCGGCATCGGCGGTGCGCACGATCGCGCCCAGGTTGCCTGGCTTTTCGACGCCCTCGATCACGATCACGGGCCGGTCGTCGGCGACCGCGAAGGCATCGAGGTCGCGGGCGTGAAATCTGGCCACGGCCACGAGACCTTCGTTGCGGCTGCCGAAGGCCACCTTCTCGAACGGTCGGCGGGCAAGGGCGACGATGCGCGTGCCGCGGGCCGCGAGCCGCATCATGATCCCTTCGCGGAGAGCGTCGGCCGGCGCCTCGGCGTCGAGGAACGCCTCCGGGATCTCGACTTCGGCGCGGATCGCCCGTTCGATCTCGCGCAGGCCGTCGACGAGCGTGCAGCCCGTCCGGCGGCGGTCCTCGGCGTCGCGCAGGCGGGCCGCCTCCCGCACTCGCGGATTGGCCGGGCTCGTGATCGGTTCGTGATGGTTCATCGTGGAACCCCGCGGCGGGCGAAGTCGCCGAGCGCGAGGGGGCGACCGGCGGCGTCGGCGCACGTGAGCCTTCCCGACTCGATCGCACCCCCGAACGCGATGGCCAGTGTGTCGTGAAGACGGCGGTGATTCCAGCGGGGCGAGTGGCACGTGAGCAGAAGCGGGCCGGACGGGGAAGCGCCGACGAGCTTCGCGAGATCGGCGAGAAGCGGATCGAGATCGCGGTCGATCGAGAAGGCCTGGCCCCTCGGACCATGACCCCACGACGGCGGATCGAGCACGAAGCCGTCGTAGCGGGCGCCGCGGCGGGCCTCGCGGGCGACGAACGTGCGGGCGTCCTCGCAGATCCAGCGGATGGGCGCGGCGTCGAGCGCCGACGCGGCCGCATTGCGGCGGGCGAGCCCCGTGGCCTGCTTCGAGGCGTCGACGTGCACCACCTCGGCGTCCGCGGCCGCGGCCGCGAGCGTGGCGGCGCCCGAGTGGGCGAAGAGCGACAACATCCGCGCGCCAGGAGGCGTGACGGCGGCCAGCCAGCGCCACTGTTCCGCCTGTTCGAGAAACACGCCCACCTGGCCCGAAGGCGCGGGCCGCACTTCGAGGGCGACGACGACCGGCGTCCCCTCGAGTGGCACGTGCACGAGCCACGGCTCGGGCACCGCAGCCGTGAATCGCCAACCGTGGCCGGCACCGCTTTCGAATCGTGCCGTCGCGTCCGCCCAGAGGCGAGGCTGGCGTCGGCCCGGCAGATCCGGCAGGGCGAGGGGCCGGTCGACCAGCACCCCCCCCAGGAGTTCCAGCCGCCGGCCGGCGCCGAAATCGACGAGCGAGGGATCGCGAAACTTTCCGGCCGGAGAGACGTTCATTCCTCCACACAGCATACGTCGGCAACACGCAAGCCTCTCGCTGGAAGGAGATTCGTCATGCACAGCCTGTGGAAGTGGTTCGGACTCGCCGTCTGCGGCGTCGGTCTGCTGGTGATCGGAAACCGGACGCACGCCGTCACCGCCGCAGAGGAGACGCCGTCGTACGGTCGCCCGGGCAGCGAGGCCGATCGCCTCGAACGGATCACCGAAAGGCTCGACCGCCTGCTCGAGCGGATGGAGGGCCGGATGGGCCCTGGCGGCCCGCCGCAGGGAGGGCGTCGCGGGCCGCCGCACGAGGGCTCTGGAGCGGAGGGTCACCCGCCCGCGGGACCGCACCACGACGGGCCGCCACCGCCGGAAGGGCACGGCCAGGGGCACGGACGACCCATGGGATGGGGCCCGCCGCGCCCGTCCGCCGAGCTGCCGCCGGAGGTGCGGGAGATGCTCGAGCGTCGCATGAGCGAGGGCCGCGAGCGGATGCAGCAGGCCCGCGAAGAGATCAAGCAGAGGTTCGAGCAGGCGAAGGAAAAATTTCAGCAGATGGAAGCGCGGCTGAAGGCACTCGAGGCGGAAGTCGAGCGGCTGAAGGCCGCGAAGTAGCCGGTAGGAAATTCTCCGGACGCAGGCCCGTGGCTCCCGTGGCGGAGATTTTGCCGCCCCGGTCGGCGATGCTAAACTGGGAACGTCAGCAAGTCCCGCCGATCGACCTGCCCGGCAGGTCCGCGTTTGACGGCCGGCCCTGTGCGGGCGGCCGCCGGACGGCGACGCGGGTGTTTCCCCGAAATCTTCCCCGGGACACACCTTCATGTCGCGACCTGCGTCCGCGTTCGTAGCGTCAGCCATGGCGTCGCTTGCGCTCACCGCGGCCGCTGCCGAAGGAAGGCTCGATTTCAACCGCGACGTGCGGCCGATCCTGTCGGACCGGTGCTTCGCCTGCCACGGGCCCGACGGCGAGGATCGGCAGGCGGGGCTGCGGCTCGACCTGCGCGACGCGGCGATCGCGGCGCTCGACAGCGGCGGTACGGCCATCGTGCCCGGCGACCCGGCGAAGAGCGAGATTCTCGCGCGGATCACGAGCACCGACCCCGATGTCGTGATGCCGCCGCCGCGGGTCAACAAGCCGATCACGCCGGCCGAGGCGAAGATCCTCGAGCGGTGGATCGCCGAGGGGGCCGAGTACCGCGGCCACTGGGCATTCGAGCGGGTCGAGCGGCCGGACGTGCCGGATGCGAAGGACGCTTCGTGGGCGCGAACGCCGATCGACCGCTTCATCCTCGCGCGGCTGGAGCAGGAGGGACTCGCGCCGAACCCAGAGGCCGATCGCGTCACACTCGCCCGGCGGCTCGCGCTCGATCTCACGGGCCTGCCGCCCGTGCCCGCCGAGGTCGATGCGTTCGTCGCCGACACCGCCCCCGATGCTTTCGAGCGATACGTCGACACCCTCCTCGCGAGCCCGCACTACGGCGAGCGGATGGCGATCGAATGGCTCGATGCGGCGAGGTATGCGGACAGTCACGGGTATCAGACCGATTCGAGCCGCTCGAATTGGCCATGGCGCGACTGGGTGATCGAAGCCTACAACGCCAACCTGCCATTCGACAGGTTCACCATCCACCAACTCGCCGGCGACATGCTGGAAACCCCGACCCGCGAACAGATCGTGGCCACGGGCTTCAACCGGAATCATCGGATCAATGGCGAAGGGGGCATCATCGCCGAGGAGTGGCGGGTGGAGACGGTGATCGATCGGGTGGAGACGACATCCCAGACTTGGATGGCGCTGTCGGCCGGCTGCGCCCGCTGCCACGACCACAAATACGACCCCCTCTCGCAGAGGGAGTTCTATGCGCTCTTCTCGCTCTTCAACAACGTGCCCGAGAGCGGCACGATCATGGGATCCCAGAACCGCAGCGGCGGCAATTCCGATCCGCTGCAGCTCATCCCCTCGCCCGAGCAAGAGCGCGAACTGGCCCGGCTGGAGCAGTTCGTGGCCGACGCCGAGGCCGCCCTGAAGGCGGAACATGCGAACATCGACGCGCTCGTGGCCGAGTGGGAAGCGTCGATCCGGCCGGCCCTCGCTGCGCCGCAGGACGCCTGGGAGCCGTTCGAGCCGCTCGAACTGCGGAGCGTGGGCGACGCGAGCTTTCGGCGCAGCGAGGACGGCAGTTGGTTCGTCGAGGGACGGCAGTTGGTTCGTCGAGGGCACGTCGCCGGCCCGAGACACCTACGAATTCGAGACCCTCGTGCCCGCCGACCGGCTCGGTGGCATCCGGCTCGAAGTGCTGCCCGACCCGGGGCTGGCGGGTGGCGGCGGCTTCGGCCGTGCGGGCAACGGCAACATCGTGGTCACGAAGATCGAGGCCGAGATCGAGCCGCCGGGCGACGCGAAGGTGATCCCCGTCGAACTCGTGAGGGCGGAGGCGACCTACGAACAGTCGGGATGGCCGGCGGCCAGCGTGCTCCAGCTCAAGGGGGAGAAGGGCAAGGGCTGGGCGATCGACGGCCACGATCCCGGGAAGCGCGAGCCACGGCGGATCGCGGTGTTTCCCGCCAAGCCCGTGGTGCTGCCGGAGAACGCCCGACTGGTCGTGCGGATCCGGCAGGAAGCGTTCGATGGCCACACGATCGGCCGGTTTCGGCTCGCCTTCTCGCAGGACGATCCCGCCATGCTCGGCGTGGGCGGCTCGAAGGTGCCCGAGGCCGTCAAGGAGGCGATCGCGGTCGATGCGGAGAAGCGGACCCCGCAGCAGAAGGCCGAGCTCACGAAGTTTTACCGAGCGAATGTCGATGGCCCGATCCGGCGGGCCGAGATGGCCCGCGACGCCGCGACGAAGAGCGTCGAGTCGTTTCGTGGTTCGCTCCCGAGCGCCATGGTGATGAAGGAGGGGCCCGAGCGGGAGGCGTTCGTCCTCATCCGGGGCGAGTACGACAAGCGGGGCGAGAAGGTCACGGCGGCGCTGCCGGCATTCCTGCCCGCGCTGCCCGAGGGCACCAAGCCCGACCGGCTCGCGCTCGCGAAATGGCTCGTCTCCCGGGACCATCCGCTCACGTCCCGCGTGTGGGTGAACCGCATGTGGGAGCGGTTGTTCGGCGTCGGCCTCTCGAAGACGAGCGAAAACCTCGGCAGCCAGGCGGAATACCCGAGCCACCCCGAGCTGCTCGATTGGCTCGCCGTGGAGTTCATGGAGACCGGCTGGGACATGAAGCGGTTCGTGAAGCTCGTCGTGACGAGCGCCGTGTATCGACAGTCCGCCACGGTCACGCCCGAGAAGCTGGCCCGGGATCCGGCGAACAGGCTGCTCGCGCGGGCCCCCAGGATCCGGCTCCCGGGTGAGACGGTGCGGGATGCGGCGCTCGCCGCGTCGGGGCTGCTCGTGCCCACGGTCGGCGGCCCGAGCGTGCGGCCATGGATGCCCGACGGGGTGTGGGACGAAACGAGCAAGTATGGCGACCTCCGCGGCTACAAGCCCGACACGGGGGCGGGGCGGTATCGCCGCACGATGTACACGGTCTGGAAGCGCACGGCGGCGCCGCCGACGATGCTGCTCTTCGACGCGCCCAACCGCGAGACCTGCATCGTGAAGCGGTCGCGGACCAACACGCCGCTCCAGGCCCTCGCGCTCCTCAACGAGACCACGTTCGTGGAGGCGGCCCACGGCCTCGCCAAGCGGATGGTCGCCGAGGGGGGCGCCATGCCGGCCGGGCGGATCGCCCACGCCTTCCGCCTGGCGATCGGCCGGGCTCCCACGGGCGACGAACTCTCCGCCCTCGTGCGCGGCTTCGAGGCCGATCTGGCGACGTTCACCGCGGCGCCCGAGCGGGCGGAGAAGTACGCGGCGGTGGGCCTCGTGACGAAGCCCGAGGGGGTCACGGCGGCGGAATTCTCGGCCTATTCGCTCGCCGCCAACGTGATCATCAATCTCGACGAATTCGTGATGCGGGAGTGAACCCATGAGCCATGTCCAGTGTGTCCAGCGTGTTCAGGACACGGTCAATCGTCGCGTGTTCCTCGGCGGTGCCGCCGGCGGTCTGGGCTATGCCGCTCTCGCCAGCCTGATGCAGCCGCAGGCCGCGCGGGCCCGGTCACGGCGGCCGCCCGCGCGAAGCGCGTTCCCCAGCTTTCCACCGAAGGCGAAGCGCATCATCTACCTCTTCCAGTCGGGCGCTCCCTCGCAGATGGATCTGTTCGACCCCAAGCCCGGCA
>RFPF01000005.1 GCA_009926295.1 Planctomycetia bacterium | reverse complement strand
GGCCAGAGAGCCGCGTGGCGATTTCGTCGCCGAGAAACGTGTCGTAGGCCTGCTTCTGCTCCGGCTGCCGCTCGTCCCAGATGACGACGCGGATGGGGGCGGGCTCGGCGGCCCGCGCGAAGAGTCCGGAGGCGAAGAGTCCGGCCACGACGATCACGAGCGGAATCGGGAAAAATTTCATGACAGGCCGTGTTCGCTCGCTGGATTCGCCGACCCCGAATCTTTACCCTACGACGGGCACATCCGCCAGTCTCTCGACGTCACATGCACCCATCCCGTCACGTCCTCGTTCGGGCCGCAGGCCGCCATGCGATCTGCGGCCTGAATGGCGGGTTTCTTCTCGCGGTTTGCCTCGCGGCAGGATCGGTCGCCGTGGCGGCTGCAGAGGAGATCCCGCGTCGGATGGACGTGGCACCCGTGTGGGCCGGTCACCCGGTCGGTTTCGCCCTGCTCACGCACGGCGAGCGGCAGTACGTGGCGTTTTATGCAGCCGACCGCCACCTCACCGTCGCGGTACGGACGCTCGGGAGCGATGCGTGGAAGTTTTTCCGGATGCCGTCGAAGCAGCCCGAGCCGCCGCGGTTCGGCCAGCGGCAGACCTCGGCCGTGCTCGGCTGGGACAGCCACAACTCGATCGTGATGGCGGCCGACTCCGTGGGCCATCTGCATCTTGCCGGCAACATGCACTGCAATCCGCTCACCTACTGGCGGACCCGCGAGCCAGGCGAGATCGCGTCGTTCGAGCAGGTGAAGAAGATGGTCGGCCGTGACGAGGACCGCTGCACCTATCCCTTGTTCCTCACGCTCGCCGACGGCCGGCTCGTGTTTCAATATCGCTCGGGCCAGAGCGGCGACGGCAGCACGTTTCTGAATGTCTACGACGTCGAGTCGCGGTCGTGGCGGCGGCTCGTGGACGCTGCCATCTTCGACGGAGAGGGGAAGCGCAATGCGTATCCGCTCGCGCCGGTCGCCGGGCCAGACGGGATGTTTCACCTGTCGTGGGTGTGGCGCGAGGCGGCCGACGCGGCGGCGAACCACGATCTTTCGTATGCGCGGAGCCGCGACCTCGCGTCATGGGAGGATGCCGCCGGCCGGCCGCTCGCGCTGCCGATCACCCTCGCGACGGAGGGCGTGATCGTCGATCCGGTGCCGGTGAACGGTGGGATCCTGAACGGCTCGGGGCGGATCGGCTTCGATTCACGGAAGCGGCCCATGCTCTCCTATTACAAGTACGACTCGGCGGGCCACTCGCAGGCGTACGTCGCGCGGAGGGAGGGTTCGAAGTGGAACGTCGTGCAGCTGAGCGACTGGGATCATCGGTTCGAACTCACGGGCGGCGGCACGCTGCCGAAATACGAGATCCACGTCGGGGTCGTGCAGCCCGGCACCGCCGGTGAGCTGCGGCTCGAATTCAGCCACGCCCAAAAGGGCTCGGGCGTGTGGGTGCTCGACGAGAAGTCGCTGGCAGTGCTGCGGACGGAGCCGGCCAGGCCGCGCTATCCGCGGAGCCTGTGGAAGGTGGAGTCGAAGTTTTCGGGGATGACGGTGCGGTATGCAGACGATCAGGGGTCGTCGGGCGAGCCGGGGCGGCGGTTCATCCTGCGTTGGGAAGCGCTTCCGGCCAACCGCGACAAGCCGCGGCCGGAGCCCTGGCCGGAGCCGTCGATGCTGCGTGTCGTCGAGCTTCGGGACGCTACAATGCCGGAGCGATGAACACTCCCCAGGCTGCCTGCGATCTCACCGCCAAGAAGTGCGTGCCCTGCGAAGGGGGCGTGCCCAAGTACACCCGCGCCGAGGCCGAGGCGCAGCTCGCGAACCTGCCGGGCTGGCGGCTGACGCACGACGGCGAGCGGATCCGCCGCGACTGGACCTTCAAGAACTTCCGCGAGGCGATCAAGTTTTTGAACAACTGCGGGGCGATCGCGGAGCGCGAGCAGCACCACCCCGACCTGCATCTCGAGGGCTACAGGAACGCGTGGGTCGAGATCTTCACCCACGCGATCGGCGGTCTCTCGGAGAACGACTTCATCCTCGCGGCCAAGATCGACGCCGTCGCACCGTAGGCCCTTCACCCGCCGCAGTAGTCGATCGCGCGGGCGATCTCGCTCTTGAGGTCCTTGCGGGCCACGATCCGGTCGATGAAGCCGTGCTCGAGGAGGAACTCGCTCGTCTGGAAGCCCTTCGGCAGTTCCACGCGGATCGTGGCCTTGATCGTGCGCGGCCCGGCGAAGCCGATCAGGGCCCGCGGCTCGGCGAAGCAGAGGTCGCCGAGCGAGGCGAAACTCGCGGCCACGCCACCCATCGTGGGGTTCGTGAGCACGGAGATGAACAGGCCGCCGGCCTGCGAGTGGCGGGCGAGCGCCGCTGACACTTTCGCCATCTGCATGAGCGAGAGGATGCCCTCGTGCATGCGGGCACCGCCGCCCGAGGCGCTGATGATGATCAGCGGGAGCTTCTCGGCCGTGGCTCGCTCGGTGAGCCGCGTGAGTCGCTCGCCCACCACGCTCCCCATGCTGCCCATGATGAACGACGAGTCGGTGACGCCCACGGCCACGCGGCGGGCCCGGATCATGCCCGTGCCGGTGAGGGCCGCGTCGGAGAGGCCGGTGCGCCGCTGCTCGGCCACGATCCGCTCGGCGTACGGCTTCTTGTCCTTGAAGCCGAGCGGATCGGTTGGACGGAGGTGCGAGTCCCACTCCTCGAATGTGCCGCTGTCGAGCAGCTGGGCGATCCGCTGCGCGGCCGATACGTACCAGTGGAATCCGCACTGCGGGCACACGTTGAGGAGTTCCTCCGCCTCCTTCTTGTAGATGGTGGCCTGACAGCCGTCGCACTTGAGCCACAGGCCCTCGGGCACGCCCCGCTTCGGCCGCGGCCCCGCTGCTCCGTGGCCGTTGGTCCGACCGCCCGGGGTGGGGCCGGGATTTCCACCCGGCCGCGATGCGGCCGCGGTGTCGACGGCGGTCTGGCTGGCCGGGCTTCGACGTTCCATCGCTGCTCCAGTTGCCCTGTCGGCGCTTCCTCAACCGCCGGCCCAGCAGTGTATCCGCGGCCCGCCGGCGCCGCTGCGCCGGATCACGCGCGGGCCCGTTCGAGGGACGTGTCGCGAGTCCTGCTCCGCTTCCACTGTGACGCGAGGGGAATCTCGACGACCGCCGTTTCCGCCGGGCCGGGGGCCCAAAGGTCGCCGACCGATTCGCCCGCGGTCAGCCAGCGGACGATCTGGTCGAGAGGCGGGGGCACCACCAGCGCGACGCGTCCCGATGGATGACGGCCGGCGAGTCGCTCGATGGCCTGCTCCACGCGGCCGACGGCCTCTTCGAGGAGTTCACCCTCGGGGGGAGAGACGGCCCACGGGTTGTCCTGCCACTGGCGGTACAGCCGCGGCTGCTTGAGGCGGATCTCTTCCACCAGCATGCCCGGCGGCACCGCCATCAACTACACGTTTCTCGACGAGCGCGGGCAGTTCCTCATCGACGGCCTGTGCGAGCATCCGGCCCGCAGCGTCGAGGGGCCGGACGTCTGCCTGACGCAGATCGAGGTCGGCCTGCGGGCGGCTGCCGCCCGGGCATCGGCGAGCCCCTCCGGCGCGAGCGGGATGTCGAGGGTGCCGCGGATGCGGCCCTGCAGTTCGTAGTCGGTGGTGCCGGAACGGATGACGACGAGGGATTCGGCCATCAGGCTGAAAGATCTCCGGAGTTCATGATCCTCACGCGGACGCCCGGGCGAGTTGTTCGAGTTCACCGATCGCGCGGGCATAGTTCGCGGAGCGGATCACGGCGCTGCCCGCCACGATGAGTTCCGCGCCCGCGGCCGCCACGGGGCCGACGGTCTCGGTCGAGATGCCGCCATCGACGCACAGCCGGAAGCCGCCACCGCGGTGGCGGCGAAGGGCGGCGAGTGCCGCCAGTTTATCCAGCGCGACAGGGTTGAATCGCTGCCCGCCGTAGCCCGGCTCGACGCTCATCACGAGGACGCCGTCGCACTGGTCGAGAAACGGCTCCACGCGTTCGACCGGGGTGCCGGGCGAGACCGCGATGTGTGCCTTCGACCCGAGGGCGGCGATCGCCTCGAGGGTGCCGCGCGGGTCGGCCAGGCCCTCGACGTGCACCGTGACGATGTCGGCCCCGGCCCGGGCGTAGTCGGCGACCGTCCGCTCCGGCTGCTCGACCATGAGGTGAACCTCGAGCGGCACCCTCGCGGCCCGCCGGACCGCCTCCACCACCACCATTCCGTAGGTGAGTTGCGGCACGAACCGGCCGTCCATCACGTCGAGGTGCAGGGCCGCCGCCCCGGCCTCTTCGAGCCGTTCCACCTCGCGGGCGAGGTGGCCGAAGTCGCAGAGGAGGAGGGCGGGGAGCACCACGGGACCACGGCATTCCAATCGCGCGGTCAGCGGGTCGAGGGCGTTTCCTGCCGGGGGAGTCACGGGGGCGTGCTGCATGGAGTGACGCGACCGGGCCTCGGAGGGCACGGCGACGATCGCGGGAGTCTACCACGACCCGCCGTGAAGCCATGGGGAAAGCCCGGCGATCATCCGGGGTGACGGGACTTAAATCCATGCGATGGATAGACTTGTGCGTGCTTCCAGGAGTTTCGTCCGATGCCTGCCGACAGGGATCACGCCCCGCTCCTGCCGACGCGGCTCTCGGCCCGGGATCTCGAAGCGATCGAGGCCCGCACCCAGGCGATCGGGAGGTCGCTGCTCGAACAGGCGCTCGCCGCGCAGCCCAGCCCGGTGTCGGCCGAGTGGTGGGTGCAGCACGCGGGCGAGTGGGCGACCCAGGACGACGACCTCAAGGCCCGGCTGTTCCGGCTCGTCGACTGCATGCCGATGCTCGACGATCCGGCCGCGCTCGACAGGCACGTGAGGGAGTATCTCGACGAGGGCGTGACCGCGCGTCTGCCTCCGGCTCTGCGGCTCGCCCTCCAGGCCGCCCGCAGCGGCGTGCTCGCGCCGCTGGCCGCCCGTGCGGTGCGGGCCGCCACGCTCGCCCAGGCGCGGCGATTCATCGCCGGCTCGACTCCCGAGGAGGCGGCGGCCGCGGCGCTGGCGGAGCGCCGGCACCACCGCGGGTTCACGCTCGACCTGCTCGGCGAGGCGGTCACGAGCGATGCGGAGGCCGACGCCTACGCCGCCGCCTACGCCCGCCTGCTCGACGCGCTCCCGCCGCAGGCCGCGACCTGGGCCGCCGACCCGCTCGTCGACGATGGCCCCGATGGCCCGTTGCCGCGGGTCAACGTCTCCCTCAAGCTCTCCGCGCTCGACAGCCAGTTCGACGCGATCGATCCACAGGGCACGGCGGACCGGGTGCTGGCGCGGCTTCGTCCGCTGTGGCGGCTGGCACGGGCCCGGGGGGCGCAGGTGCACGTCGACATGGAGAACCACGCCACCAAGTCCCTCACGTTCGCGATCTTCATGCGGATCGCCGCCGAGCCGGAGTTCCGCGACTGGCCGTGGTGTGGAGTCGTCGTCCAGGCGTATCTGCGCGAGACTGCCCGCGACCTCGAGAACCTCGCCGCCTGGGCCCGCGACCGAGGCACGCCCGTCTGCATCCGGCTGGTGAAGGGGGCGTATTGGGACGCGGAGACGATCCATGCCGCGGCGTCGGGCTGGCCCGTGCCCGTGTGGCAGGAAAAGTGGCGGACCGACGCCTGCTTCGAGGATGCCACCCGCTACCTGCTCGAACACGCCGACGTGCTCCGGCCGGCGCTCGGCAGCCACAACCTCCGGTCGCTCGCCCACGGGATGGCCGTGGCGGAGCACCTCGGCCTCGACCGCCGCACCGTGGAGATGCAGATGCTGCACGGCATGGGCGATCCCGAGAAGGCGGCGGTCACCGGAGCCGGGTGGCGGCTGAGGGTCTACATGCCCTACGGGCAGCTCGTGCCGGGCATGGCGTATCTCGTGCGTCGGCTGCTCGAGAACTCTTCGAACGACTCGTTCCTGCGTGCCGGCTTCGTGAAGCACGTGCCGCCCGCGACCCTGCTCGCGGCGCCGGCCCCGCCAGTGGCTCCAGCCCCGCCCGCGGCCCCGGCCGGCCGCGGCCACGCCTTCGCCAACGAGCCGCTCACGGATTTTGCGGTGGCCGAGGCGCGCGAGGCCTTCGCGAGGACACTCGAGGCGACGGAGCGCAGGTTCGCCGCGGGCCCCGAGACCGTGCCCGTGATCATCGATGGCGTCCGCTCCGACGCGGCCTTCACCTTCGAGCGGCGTGATCCCTCGGCGCACGCCCATGTGCTCGCGCGGGTGGCCGCGGCCGGCGCGGACGCGGCCCGCCGGGCGGTGGAGGCGGCCCGTGCCGCCGGCCCGGCGTGGCGAGGCCGCGGGTTCACCGCCCGGGCCGCCGTGCTGCGCCAGGCCGCGGCAATCATGCGCCGCCGCCGGCACGCACTCGCCGCCCTCATGGTGCTGGAGGTCGGCAAGGGTTGGCGCGAAGCCGATGCCGACGTGGCCGAGGCGATCGACTTCTGCACCTACTACGCGGCCGAGGCCGAGCGGATGGGAGGCCCGCGCCGCGTCGACGTGCCCGGAGAGGAGAACGCGAGCGGCCACGTGCCGCGCGGCGTGACGGCGGTGATCGCGCCCTGGAATTTCCCGCTCGCCATCCTCGCAGGCATGACGTCGGCCGCCCTCGTCACCGGCAACACCGTCGTGATGAAGCCGGCGGAGCAATCATCGCTCACGGGGCTCGCCCTGCACGAGATCCTGCTCGCGGCGGGCGTGCCGCCCGCGGCGCTCGCGTTTCTTCCGGGCCGCGGCGAGGAAGTGGGGCCCGCCCTCGTCGCACACCCCGACACCGCGCTGATCGCCTTCACCGGCTCGCGGGCCGTGGGGCTCGAGATCAACCGGCTGGCCGCCGAGGCTTCGGCCGTCGGAGGCCGGCTCGTGAAGCGCGTGATCGCGGAGATGGGAGGGAAGAACGCGATCATCGTCGACGACGACGCCGACCTCGACGAGGCGGTCGTGGCCGTCGTCCACAGCGCGTTCGGTTTCCAGGGTCAGAAGTGCTCCGCCTGCTCGCGGGTGATCGTTCTCGACCGCGTGCACGACGCGTTCCTCGGCCGACTCGCCGGCGCCGTGACGAGCCTGCGCGTCGGACCAGCCCGGGATCCCGGCGCCCGAATCGGGCCGCTCGTCGACGAGGAAGCCCGGGATCGGGTCGCCTCCTGCATCGACGTCGGCCGGCGGACCTGCCGCACGGTGGCGGCCGTCGACCCGGGGCCGATCGCCGCGGCGGGCTGGTTCGTGGGGCCGCACGTGTTCGCCGATGTCGATTCGAGCGGGCCGCTCGGGCAGGAGGAGATCTTCGGGCCGGTGCTCGCCGTCCTCCGGGCACGAGACTTCGAGGCGGCCCTGGCGATTGCCAACGACACGCCCTACGCCCTCACCGCCGGCGTGTTCTCCCGCAGTCCCGCCCGCCTGGCGCGGGCTCGCGAGGCGCTCGAGGCGGGCAACGTGTATCTCAACCGCGGCATCACCGGGGCCCTCGTCGGCCGCCAGCCGTTCGGCGGCTATCGGCTCTCGGGGATCGGCAGCAAGGCCGGAGGACCGGACTATCTGCAGCAGTTCGTCGTGCCGCGCACGGTGACCGAAAACACGCTGCGACGCGGCTTCGCGCCGCCGCCGGAGCCGGCGTGAGCCCGGCGGGCCAACGCTGCGGGTGCGGTTTTCCCGCCCCTTGAAGCCGCTCACGAAATGCTCACACTCGCCCCGTACACCTTTCGTCGACGAGGTGGCTGCGGGAGCCGCCGGCAGATTCTCGACTCCCGGCAGGAGAAAGGAAGATCGACATGGCGTTCGGCTCGCTGAAGTTCGTGGCGCGGTTCGTCCTCTCGCTCGGAGCGATCTGCGGTGCCCCGCTCGCCGTCCACGCGGTCGACCTCGAGATCGCGCCCTACGAAAAGGTTTCCGGCGAGGTCTCCGGAGCGCTCAAGTGCATCGGCTCCGACACCATGAACAATCTCGTCGCCCACTGGTCGGAGGGGTTCAAGAAGTTTTATCCGAGCGTGCAGGAAGGGATCGAGGGGAAGGGGTCGGCGTCGGCGCCCCCGGCGCTCACCGAGGGGACGTGCACCTTCGGCCCCATGAGCCGTGATTGGAAGCCCTCGGAGATCGACACGTTCAAGGCGAAGCACGGCTACCCGCCGACGGTCGTGCCCGCCGCGATCGACATGCTCGCGGTCTTCGTCCACAAGGACAACCCGATCAAGGAACTCTCGCTCCAGCAGGTCGACGCGATCTTTTCGAAGAACCGCAACGGCGGCCTCAAGGACGACATCCGCACGTGGGGCGACCTCGGACTCGAAGGCGAGTGGAAAGACAAGCCGATCAGCCTCTATGGCCGCAATGCCGCGAGCGGCACCTACGGCTACTTCAAGGAAAACGCGCTCTTCAAGGGCGACTTCAAGCCGACCGTGAAGGAGCAGCCGGGCAGTTCGACGGTGGTGCAGGCGGTGGCCAGCGACAAGTTCGGCATCGGCTACAGCGGCATCGGCTACAAGACGGCCGACGTGCGGATCGTGCCCCTCTCCGCGAAGCAGGGCGGCCCGGCCGTCGCCGCGGAGCCCGAGTTCGCATACAGCGGAGAGTATCCCCTCGCCCGGTTCCTCTACCTGAGCGTCAACTACAAGCCGGGCACGACCCTCGACCCGCTGCGGCGGGAGTTCCTTCGGTACGTCCTCAGCGGCAGCGGCCAGGGCGACGTGAAGAAGGACGGCTACCTTCCCATCACGGCGCCGATCGCGAAGCGGGCCCTCGAGAGTGTCGGCATCCAGGCCCCCTGAGGCGGCATGCACCCCCAGCCGACGTTCACCGGCCGTCCGCGCCGCCGCACGACACAGCCGTGGGTGAAGGCGGGCGACGCCGCGGCCCGGCTGCTCATCACCCTCGGCGGGATCGGCACGATCGGCGCGGTGCTTCTCGTGGCGGTGTTCCTGTTGGCCGTCGCGCTGCCGTTGTTCCGGCCGGCGCGGATCGCCTTCGGGCGGGAGTTTCCCCTGGCCCTCGGCGCGGGGTCGGTGCACGCCGTCGGCATGGACGAGGAGGGCGTCCTCGGCTGGATGTTCGACGGAGCCGACGCCCGGCTGAGGGTGTTCAGCACGCTGGATGGCTCGACGCTGGTCGAGCGAGACTGTGCGGCCGCGGGCTTCGCCGGCGCCACGGCCCTGCGGCTGCAGCAGGGCACCGCGCAGGTGGTGGTGGGACGAGCCGACGGCTCCGTGACCCCGGGCCGGCTGGGCCTCGAATCGTCATACGTCGTGCCGGCGGACGTGCCCCTCGCGGCCGGCACGCTGAGCGTGGGCGGGGCCTTGGCCTCGGACGACGACGTGATCGTGCGGACGGGGGTCGACCGGTTCGTGCGCGTGCGCGTGATCGCCGACGCTTCGGGAGAGCCGTCTCGAGCCCTCGATGCGCCGATCGTCGACGTGGACGCGACGCGGCGGCCGTCAGGCCCGCTCGTCGCCGCGCTCGATTCGCATGGACGCGTTCGCATCGAGACCACGTCGACACGCCGAAACCTGATCACCGACGCGGTCGTCACCGAGTCGGTGGGTGCGACGATCGAGCCGCCGCCCGTCGCCGACCCGGCGTTCGTGCGGGTGTCGGAACTCGGCGATCAGCTGTTCGTCGTGGCCCGCGACGGCACGTGCCGCCGCTACGAGATCCGGAACGTCGAGTCCCCCGTGCTGATGGAGACGGTCGACGTCGCTCCCGGCGCCGCCGAGGTCACCGCCGTGACGCGGCTCTTCGGTGGTACGGCGCTGGCGGTGGGCGATTCCGCCGGAGTGGTGCGAGTGCTTTTTTCGACGCGGTCCGAGGAGGCTGCCGCAGCGGACGGCCTGCGGCTGGTCCCGGCCCGCGAGTTTCCGGCGTCCCGCCCCGGGGCGGCCGTCACGGCGCTGGCCGCCTCGCCCAGGTCGCGACTGCTGGCGGTGGCCGATGCCGCCGGGAGCCTCAGGCTCCTGCAGACCACGGCGGGCTCGACGGTCGTGGCGACCGCTTTTCCGGCGCCGGCGACCGCCGGGGCGATCGACCGCCTGGTGGTGGCGCCGCGCGAGAACTCCCTGCTCGCCGCCGCGGACGGCCGTGTGGCGACGTGGGCGCTCGATCCCGGATACCCGGAGATCTCGCTGGCCGCCCTGTTCGGCAGGGTGTGGTACGAGAACTATCCGCGGCCGGTCCATGCGTGGGAGACCACGGGGCACGAGTCCTTCGAATCCAAGTTCAGCCTCGTGCCGCTCGTCTTCGGCACCATCAAGGCCACGCTGTATTCCATGCTCTTCGCGACGCCGATCGCGATCCTCGCGGCGATCTATTCGAGCCAGTTCATGCATCCGCGCTGGAAGGGGCGGATCAAGCCGCTCATCGAGATGATGGCGGGCCTGCCGAGCGTGGTGCTGGGGTTCGTGGCGGGCCTCGTGTTCGCGCCGCTCATCGAACCCGTGGCGACCTCGTTCGTGGCGGGCATCTTCGTCGTGCCGCTGGTCGTTCTGGCAGGCGCGCATCTCTGGCAGTTGCTGCCGACGCCCTGGCGGCAGGTGCTCGGCCCGTGGCGGTTCCCCGTGATCGCGCTGGTGGCCCTGCCGATCGGCGTGCTCGCGTCCCGGGCCAGCGGCCCGGTCGTGGAGCGGCTCCTCTTCGAGGGCGACTTCAGCGGTTGGCTCGACGGGCGGGGTGGCAGCGGCTTCGGCGGCTGGGTGCTCGCCCTGCTGCCGGTGTCCGGCATCGCCGCCACGATGCTGACCGCGAGGCTCGTGAATCCCTGGCTCAGGCGGCGCAGCCGCACGTGGACCCAGCGCGAGGCGGCTTGGGCGGCGCTCGCCAAGTTCGTCGTCGGCGTGGGCCTGGCCGTCGTGGTGGCGGTCGCGGCGGCCATGTTCCTCGACGCCCTCCGGCTCGACGCCCGCGGCGGGCTGTTCGGGACGTACGTGCAGCGCAACGCCATGGTGGTCGCGGTCGGGATGGCGTTCGCGATCATCCCGCTCATCTTCACGATCGCCGACGACGCGCTCTCGAGCGTGCCGGACCATCTGCGCAGCGCGTCGCTCGGCGTGGGGGCGACACCCTGGCAGACGGCCGTCCGCGTGATCGTGCCCGCCGCTGCCAGCGGGCTCTTTTCGGCCGTCATGATCGGTCTGGGGCGGGCCGTCGGGGAGACGATGATCGTGCTCATGGCGGCGGGAAACACGCCGCTCGTCGACTGGAACCTGTTCAACGGCTTCCAGACGCTGTCGGCCGCCATCGCGACCGAGCTCCCGGAGGCGGCGCGCGGCAGCAGCCACTATCGCGTGCTGTTTCTCGCGGCGCTGGTGCTGTTCGCGATGACGTTCGTCGTCAACACGGTGGCGGAGGTGGTCCGCCAGCGGTTCCGGAGGAGGGCGCATGAACTCTGACGCCCCGCGGACTCCGCGCCGGCTCCGCTCGGCCCACTCCAGTCTCGCGGCCCATGGCGAGCCCCTCGTGTGGCTCACGGGCGGCTCCCTGGCGGTCGCGATCGCGATGATCGCGGGGCTGCTGGCGTTCATCGCGGTGCGCGGCGCCTCGACGTTCTGGCCTGCGCCCCTCGTGGAGCTCGAGCTCGCCGACGGACGCCGAGCGCTCGGTGAGGTGAGCGGACGGGAGCTGGTGGGGCCGGCGGGGGGGAAGGCCGGGTTCGGCCGCACGCTGGTCCACACCGCCGCCTTCGAGATCACCGGCAGCCATTTCGAGTGGTTCGACGATCCGCAGGTGGTCCGCACCGATCGCCCGCGCTGGGCCACGGCCGTCGAGCGGCTCGAGGGCGGACGCTTTCACGGAATCCCGGTGAGGCTGGTGCGCGGCGACGAGACCGTCGCGGCGGGCCCCGAGGAGACGTGGCGGGAGTTCTCGCGGCTGCATCCTGCTGTCAGGAGCCGGGTTCGCGAAGCGCAGCGGATCGACCGTCACGACCGTGGGGTGCTCCAGCGGCAGCTGCGGGCGGCACGGCTGGCCGTGGTGCGTGCCGAGCTCCAGGCCGGCGGCGACGGCGACGCCCGCGTGGCGGCGGTGAAGAACGAGGAGCAGGTCGCGGAGCGGGTTCGGGAGCGGTCGGCCGTGCTCGACGCGGAGACCGCGCGGCTGCGCGGCGAGAACGCGGGCTGGGGCGTGGAGTTCGAGGCCGCCGGCGGGCAGAAGCGGGTGCTGCCCCTCGAGGGGATCGTGCGGGCCTGGCAGCCGAACCGGCTGTCGCTCGCCGGGAAGGCCGGCGTCTACGTGGCGCGGTGGTGGGAGTTCCTCTCCGACGATCCGCGGGAGGCGAACAGTGCGGGCGGCGTCTTCCCCGCGATCTGGGGCACGCTGGCGATGACGCTCATCATGGCGCTGATCGTGGCGCCGTTCGGGATGCTCGCGGCGCTCTACCTCAAGGAGTACGCCGGCCGCGGACCGGTGACGACCGCGGTGCGGATCGCGATCAACAACCTGGCCGGCGTGCCCAGCATCGTGTACGGGGCGTTCGGGCTGGGCTTTTTCTGCTACGTGCTCGGGGCGGGGATCGACGAGCTTTTCTTTCAGCCGGCCCTCGTCGCCGACAACCAGCCGACGTTCGGCACCGGGGGGCTGCTCTGGGCGTCGCTGACCCTCGCCCTGCTGACCCTGCCGGTGGTGATCGTGGCCACCGAGGAGGCGCTTGCGGCGGTGCCCAACTCGATGCGCGAGGGGTCGTACGCGTGCGGGGCGAGCAAGTGGCAGACGATCCGCAGGATCGTGCTGCCGCGGGCGCTGCCCGGCATCATGACGGGCCTGATTCTGGCGATGGCGCGGGGCGCGGGAGAGGTGGCTCCGCTGATGCTCGTGGGCGTGAAGAAGCTGGCCCTCGACCTGCCGATCGACGGCACGTTCCCCTTCGTGCATCCGGAGCGCGAGTTCATGCACCTCGCCTACCTCATCTACGACGTCGGGTTCCAGAGCCCCAACAGCCAGGCGGCCCAGCCGATGGTGTTCACGATCACCTTCCTGCTCGTGACGATCATCGCGCTGCTCAACGTCGCCGCGATCTGGCTGCGGTCGCGGCTCAAGCGTCGCTACGTCGCCCAGCAGTTCTGAGGCCCCGTGCGTCCCCGGTTCCTCCCGCGTCCTTCAGCGTCCCCCGATTTGCGATATCATCCTTGAAACGGCGGTAACTTCCATGCAGGCACCACCCGACAGGCCGCGCACCCCACCCGATGCCGGTGGCGACACGGCGCCGACCGACCGCCTCGCGGCCGTGGCGGCGGGAGGAGAGGTTTCGGCCGAGGTGCACGATCGGGTCCTCGGCGAGACGCCCGTTCTGGAGATCGACCGCTTCAATCTGTGGTACGGCACGAAGCAGGCGCTCCACTCGATCACGATGCCGGTGCCGCACAACAAAGTCACGGCACTCGTCGGGCCCAGCGGCTGCGGCAAGTCGACGCTGTTGCGGAGCGTGAATCGCCTGAACGATCTCGTCCAGAGCGTACGATTCACCGGCGATATGCGGCTGAGCGGGGATTCGATCTACGACCCGCGGATGGACGTGATCGAGCTGCGGAAGCGGATGGGAATGGTGTTCCAGAAGCCGAACCCGTTCCCGATGAGCATCTACGAGAACGTCGTGTACGCGCTGCGAATCGACGGCGAGCACAGCCGCGCGGTGCTCGACGAGGTGTGCGAACTGAGCCTGCGGGGGGCGGCCCTCTGGGACGAGGTGAAGGACCGGCTTCACGAGAGCGCCCTGGGGCTCTCGGGCGGCCAGCAGCAGAGGCTGTGCATCGCACGGGCCATCGCCGCCGAGCCCGAGGTGCTGCTGCTCGACGAGCCATGCTCGGCGCTCGACCCGATCGCCACGGGCAAGGTGGAGGATCTGATCCAGGAGCTGCGCGGCCGCTACTCCGTGCTGATCGTGACCCACAACATGCAGCAGGCCAGCCGCACCAGCGATTACACCGCGTTCATGTACCTCGGGAGGCTCATCGAGTACGGTCCGACGACGGAGATCTTCACGAAGCCGATCCTGCGCGAGACCGAGGCCTACGTCACCGGGCGGTTCGGCTGATCCGGCCACCTGAGGGAACTGCATGACCCGGCACATCGAGCGGCAGATCGACCACCTCAAGGAGAAGATCCTGCGCGTGGGAACGCTCGTGGAGGAGGCGTTCTCCAAGTCGATCACCGCGCTCATCAACCGCGACACCGTGCTCGCCCAGCGCGTGATGGCGAGCGACGAGGACATCGACCGCATGGAGGTCGAGGTGGAGGAGGAGTGCCTCAAGATCCTCGCGCTCTACCAGCCCGTGGCCGCCGACCTCCGATTCGTCGTCGCCGTCCTCAAGATCAACAACGACCTCGAGCGGATGGGTGACCTCGCCCGCAACATCGCCAAACGGGTGGCCCAGCTCGCCTCCGGTGCCGCGGTCGAGCTGCCGCCGGAGATTCGCACGATGTCGATGCTCGCCCAGGACATGGTCAAGCAGTCGCTCGACGCCGTCGTGAACGCCGACCCCACGCTCGCCCGGCAGGTGCGCGAGGAGGACGACGCCGTCGATCGGGCCCGCCAGCAGATTCGGCGTCGGATCCTGCAGGGCATCAAGTCGCAGCCGGAGCAGCTGGAAAACCTGCTTCGGATCAACTCCGTTTCGAAGCACATCGAGCGCATTGCCGACATGGCGACGAATATCGCCGAGGACGTCATCTACATGGTGGAGGGCGACATCGTCCGCCACCGCGTTACCGAGTAGCGGCTTCACGCACGACCCCTGCATCGTGGCCCGCTTGGCCCGGCGGCCGTCCGTTCGCCGTCGAGGGCGGGGCCTCCAGCCCGGCGAGCGTCGGGGGAGCCGACGCCGGCGTCCCGCGCACGGGCCTCGGTTGCGGCGTTCGGGCCGCCTGAAGTACGCTCTGCGACCGACGGGCTCGAGGAACCGGGAGGCACAGGGCGTATGCGTCGTCATCTCGTGTGGAGCGTCGTGGCGGTCGTCGTGCTCGGCGGCGCCGGCGGCCGCGCCGAGGACCCGGTGATCGTGAACATCACCGGGCCGCTCGCGGCGAAGGTGGGAGAGCGCGTCTCGTTCGAGGTCGAGCTCGTCAACCGATCCGGGCGCCCGCTCCCGGGGCTGCGGGTCGTCGACTACTTCGACAAGGGCTTCCACCACGAGGCTTCCGCGAGCCCTATCGAGCAGAAGGGCACCATCGACCTGGCAGCCGGGACGACGCGGCGGATCACGCTCGACTTCCTTCTCGATGAGCCTGGCCGCCAGTGCCACCGCGTCGAGATCCTCGACCAGGCGCACAAGTACATGGGGGGCGCGACCGAGTGCGTCCAGGTGGCCGCCGCGGCGCCCGTGTCGGCGGCGCCCGCGCCCGTCGGCCCCCCGCCCGTCCCGGCGGCGTTGGCGCCGGCGCCGATCGTGGCGACGCCGCCCGCCACGCCTGCTCCGGCGGTGCTCGAGCTCCACCTCACAGCCCCGGCCGAGGCCCTCTCGGGCGCGGTGGCGGAATGCATCGCCACGGTGCGCAATGTGGGCAACGTCGCCTCGTCGCCGACGAACCTCGAACTCACGTGGGACGGAGCCTTCTCGCCGCTGGAGGCCTCCGACGGCTACAAGCTCGGGACCGGCGAGGTGTCGTGGACGGTGCCGGCCGTGGATCCGGGCGGCGAGCTGCGGCGGCAGATCAATCTCCGGCCCCAGGCGGCTCCGACGAGCTACCGCGAGTCGCCAGCCTCGAGGGCGTGCGTGCGCGGCGTGCTCAGCGGGCTGCCGGGCGGGATGCTGGTGGCGGACGAGGCCTGCGTGATGGTGCGTTCGACCACGCCTCGTCCGCGGACGCCGCGGGAGGCGGGGTTGCGGCTTTCCCTCGCCGACCTCGACGATCCCGTCCAGATAGGCGGGGCCACGACGCTCGTGTGCACGGTCACGAACAATGGCACCGCGCCCACGGGCAGGCTCGACATGGTGATCGTTCTTCCCGATCAGGCCCGCATCGTCGGCGACCCGAGCCCGTCGCGGGTGCGGATCGACGGCGCGAACGTGGGGTTCGACTCCATCCCCAGCCTGCCGCCCGGCGGCCATGCCACGTTCGAGGTGTCCTATCGAGTGCCCACCGCGGGCTCCGTCCGGGCCACCGCGATCGTCACGGGTTCGGAGCTGGACGGGTCGCTCGAATCCACCTGCGCCACGGCGTTCGCCGCCCCCTGAAGCGACGGCGTGCCGGCACGACCGGCATGACTCGCACGACCGGCGCACCTTCGCCCGTTCCCGGCGGTGTCCCAGGCGTTGCTGCGCCGGGCGGTCGTCGAACGCCGATGAGACGTCGGAGGGCGGCGATGATCGTGGTGACGGCGAACTGGGCGATCCCCGACGGCAGCGTGGCCGCGCCGCCGCGGGCGGGCCTGTTTCCCCGGCTCTTCGAAGACCTGCGTCGGATCGCGCTGCGTGCGGGGTTTCGCCGCGACGGCCGCTATCGACCGCTCGAACGGATCCAGCTGGTGCTGGCGGGAGACACCTTCGACGGCCTCGTCAGCGGCCGTTGGCTCGGCACGGCTCGTCCGTGGGAGCGAAGGCGCGCGGCGGCGGCGATCCACGAGGAGGTTCTCCGGCACGCCTGGCGTCACGCGACGCGGCCGGTCGCGGCGGTCTCACGGCTCGCGCGACGCGGCGTGAGCATGCCTGCGGCCGACCGTTTCGGCCGGCCCGTGCTCGCGGTGCGCGTGACCGTGCCCGTCGGCGTGGTGGTGCTCCTCGGCGATCGCGATGCCGCGCTCGGCCGCGCCGCCGGATCCATCGCGAGTCGGCGCGGGATCGGGGTCGGCAGCGCTTGGGACGGCGCGGGCCTCAGGGTCTCCCATGGGAGCGAATGCGATCCACTGCACGCCGGGGACGGGTCGCCCACGCTGCTCGAGAGCCTCGCCGTCGACCTCCTTGCCAGGTTCGGGTCCGCGCTGGCCTCCCTCCCGGGACTGGGGGAGAGGGGCCGCAGGCTCATCCGCGTGCTGGCCGACGGCCCGCCGCTCGATATGCCGCTGCGCCTGGGGGCGGCACTGCAGTCGTTTGCGTCCGCCTCGGAGGCCGACCAGCTGGCCTGCGCCTGGCACAAGGCGGTCGACCGTTGGCACCGGGAGGCGCGACGGCTCGGCTGCGGAGATGGCCCCGGGGTGGTCGAGGCGGTCGCCGAGTGCATGCACGCGGTCGGTGAGGAACGGATGCCGGGGCGGGCGGCGGCGGACATCATCCATGCGCTCGCGCGGCCGATCGTGGCAGCGGCAGGAACGCCTCCGGGCGGCGGGCTCACGGTGCTCGGCCACCCTGCTCCCGCCACCGCGCCGTCCGTTTGCCTCGGTCCGCGATCGATGCGACCATGCCCGCATCCGCCGGAGGTCGCGACCGACGTGGCCTGCCACGAGGCGGTGGTCGCGACGGTCGGCTCCGTGTTCCCGCTGGTCGGTGTGTTCGAGAACGGCGAGGGCGGCGGCTGCGGCCCCGGCTGGTGTTCGACGACCGACGCCCACGGCCTGCCGGTCGGCCGGTCCGGCGGCCGCGCCATGCTCGATGCCGCCTGAGCGGCCTGACATCCGGAGACATGCATGCGGCCCGTCAGCGACGCTTCACCGCTTCCCGTCCACGGCACCGTCGTGGAGATACGCACCATGTTTTCCAGCCGTGCCGACGCCGAGGCGTGCGCGGCCCGGCTGGTCGGCGCGCGGCTCGCGGCCTGCGTGCAGATCGACGGCCCCGTGACAAGCGTGTATCGATGGGCGGGGGAGGTGCAGACTGCCGACGAGTACCGCTGCACGTGCAAGACGAGCCCCGGGAGGGCCGAGGCGTGCGCCGCGGCGCTCCTCGAGCACCACGGCTACGAACTCCCCGAACTCGTGGCGTGCGTCACGTTCGCGTCGCCCGCGTATGCGGAGTGGGTGCGAGCGAGCGTCGCGGTCGGGCCGTGAGCGGGAGTCGACCATGAGCCGCCCCGGACTTCGCGAAGTGATCTACGCATTCGACGTCACGCTCCACCGGTGCGTTGAGAATCCCCCGCCCGGTCAGCCCTACGCCGATGGGTGGGGCACGTGGCCGACGCTCGCCGTCGAGCATGAGCAGACCGTGGTGCCGATGGCCGTCGGTTTTGACGAGGCCTTTGCGAGGCTCGGACTCCTCGAGCGGATGTTCGCTGAGCCGGACGGATCTTTCGTCTGGACGAGCCCGCGTGAAGGGCTGTCGTGGCAGGTCGACGGGAACGCCTTCGAGAAGGAAGGCCGCGTGCTCCTCGTCGACCTCAAGGGGAGCTGCCCACCAGACTCGTTCGACCGCCTCCTCGCTGCCTTCGGCTGGCCGCGCGAGCGGGTCATGCTCCAGTTGGTGAAGCCGGCGGTCTTCCTCGACGAGGCGACGTTTCGCCGGCATGCCGCCGCCCGGGGAAAGGCGGGGGATGGCGAGACTTTGCGTCCCGGCTGACCGGCTTGCCTGGCAGGCTTTTCCAGCCGCGGCGGGAATCCGCTGCCGGGACGTTGTAGGCTGCCGATATCAGACGTGGACACGGACTCCCGGAGACTTTCCCATGCGTTGGGCGGCACTTCTTTCCCTGGCCATGGCGGGGCTGGTGGTGAGCACGGCGGAACTGCAGGCCGGCGATGCGGCTCTCACGGTGGCCTACGGCAACGGCGTGCACGCCTTCAACGACGGCGATTACCAGTGCAGCTACGATGAACTCTCCGGTGTCATCGAGGCGGGCGCCAACGATGCCCGCGCCTATTACTTTCGCGGCCTCGCGGCCCTCAAGCTGGGGCGGCTCGACGAGGCGGAGGCCGACTTCCAGCAGGGGGCCGGACTCGAGGCGGAGGGCCGCAGTGGAGTCGGCAGCCACGCCATCTCGCTGGCGCTCGAGCGGGTGCAGGGATGCGACCGCATCAAGCTCGAGCAGTATCGCGGGCGGGCCCGCGTGGCCGCGCTCCAGCGCGAACGCGACATGAACCGGCGTCGGTACTCCGACATCGAGGATGCCGAAGCCGAAGTTCTGCGGAAGCGCCGCCCGGAGCGGATCGCCCCCGCCGAGTCGGTGCCGGCGCCCGAGGCGAAAGCGGAGGCCGACGCGGAGCCGAAGCCCGAGGCGGATGAGCCGCCGCCGGCCGAGCGCATGGAGCGGGAAAAGCCCGCCGCCAAGCCGGGCGACGCCGTGAATCCATTCGCCGACGAGCCCGCGGAACGCTAGGCGTCGGGCCCGATCGCCCGGCCTTCGCGCCGAGCGATGGTCATTCGGTCGAGCCGATGCCCCAGCCCGCCGCGGCGAGGCACGCCCACCCGACCAGCAGCAGCGCGCCGCCGATCGGCACGATCGCCCCGAGGATCCGCACGCCCGAGAGAGCGAGCGCGGCGAGGACGCCGCTGAACACGAGGGTGCCCACGAGGAACGACCCCCCCGCCACCGTCAGCAGCCAGCGGGCCGCCCCGGCCTGCGGCAGGCCGAAGAGCGCGCCCGTCGCCACCAGCGCCAGCGCGTGGAACAGGCAGTAGCGCACGGCCGTCTCCCAGTTGGCTGCCTGGCCGTTCGCCTCGAGCAGGGCCTTGAGTCCGTGTGCCCCGAACGATCCTGCGGCCACGCCGACGAACCCGAGAACCGCGCCGGAGACGAGCCAGAGGCGGAGCATGACGTGCAGGAGGGATGATCGGGATCGGGCTGGTTCGAGAGCGGGAGGCTAGCGAGGTATGGATCCGCCGCAGGAGCGGCCGAGCGAAAAACGCCGTGGAAGGCTTTTCCGCGGTTGGCTAGGGCCGGCTCGACCCGAGGAGCTTCTCCTCCTCCTCCTCCTGGATGATGATGCGCGGCGTCACCATCAGCATCAGGCTGTCGGTCGTGCGGCCGAGGCCGACGTTCTTGAACAGACGGTTGATGTAGGGAATCTTGGAGAGGATCGGCACGCCGAACTCGTTGCGGCCCTCGCGGAGCCGCTTGATGCCGCCGAGGAGCACGGTGCCGCCGTCGGGCACGCTCACCGTCGTCGTCACGGTCGTGAAGATGAACTCGGGAAGCTGGATCGTGGTGCCGCTGGAGCGGACCTCCTGCTCACGGTCCGCCTTCACGCCGGTCGTGAGGCCGGCGCCGACGCCCGCGCCGCCCACGACGTCGGCATCGCCGTTGACCCCCGACTTCTCGTCGCTGCTCTTGGTCTTCGTCGACCGCGACCCCTCGAACTGGAACTCCTCGACCTTGCCGATCTGCGAGAAGAACGGGACGAGCGTGAGCCGGACGAACCGCCGGTCGCTCGAGACCACGGCCTGCACGTTGACGGCCGTGCCCTCGGAGAGCACCGTGATCACCGGCTGCTGGGCGGCGGCGAAATCGCCGACCACCGGGATCACGCTGGTCACGAAAGGCCGCTGCGTGGTGTCGGACACGAAGGCGTTCTGGCCGTTGAAGAGCGTCACCTTCGGAGCCTGCATCACGTTCGAACGCGTGTTGCCCTGCGCGGCCTGGATGAGGAAGTAGGCCTCGATGTCGGAAAGGATCGCGAACCCGAAGTTCGCCGCCGACGTCGCAGGGTCGGGGAGGCCCGGCAGCGAGGGCACGGTGGCGCTGCCGAAACTGTTCTGGCGGAAGGGGATCGAGTAGTAATTCCGCGTGTATTGCGGGGAATTTCCCTGGCCCGTCGTCTGCGCGGTGGAGAACACGTTCTGGCTGCCGAACGGCGACAGGGCCACGCCGGGGTTGCCGCTGTTGTCGAGGCCGATCGTCTGGGAGCGGCCGCCGGGCTGGGCCTGGATTCCGAGCGACGTGGGGTAGGTCGACCCGTTCGACTGCGTGGGCACGGCCGTCATGTTGAGCGGGTCGTGCACGTTCGTCTGGATGTTGAAATCGAAGTCGACGCCGATGCGTTCGAAAAAGGTGTCGTTGAGCCGGATGAACCGCACCTCGATCGTGACTTGGAGATCCTGGAGACGCCGCAGCTGCACGAGCAGGTCGGCGATCTCCTCATGCACCTCCTGCGTCTGGCTGACGACGAGGCTGAGGTTGGTGGCGAAGGGCTGGATCGCCCCCTGGCCCCCCACCGTGTTCCAGGTTTGCGGTGCGACGGTGTTTTGGATGAGCTCGATGAGCGACTGGAAGTCGGCCTGGCTGCCGCCGACGTTCGGTGCGCCGAAGGGGATCGACGGCATGGATCCGGTCGCGGGCGGGCCGCCCATGCCGCCCTGGAACTGGGCGAGCGCCGCGGGGTTGAGGGACGCGTTCGTGGGAGAGGTGCTCGCCCCATTGATGCCCGCCGGAGGCGGGCCCGTCTCCACCGAGAGCGAGTTTCGCGTCGGGATCCGGGAATAGCCGTCGCGGAGGGCGCCGGTGATGCCGAGGCCGTCGGAGGAGAAGTTTGGGATCGGCACGACGAGGTCGGCCACCTGGTACGAGACGCTGTAGAACTGTCCCTTCACGAGCCGCGGACTCGTCACCTTCAGCACCTCGTCGCGAATCGCGTAATCGAGGTGGAGCGGCTCCAGCAGCAGCTTGAGCGCGCTTTTCAGCGAGATCGGCTGGTCGAGCGAGATCGTCACCGGGGTGTCGCTCCGGACGGCCTCGCTGTCGAGGCCGACCATGTCGAGGTGGATCGGCACGTCGGCCTGCTTCGCGAGGGCGTCGAGAACGGCCGCCAGCGGCTCGTTGCGATGGGCGGCCCGCACCTTGACCGAGAGCTTCTTTTGGATCTCGACCTCGGCGGCCGAGGCCCGCGACCGTCCCTCGGCCTCGAGCCGGGAGCGATTCTTCGTGAGGTCGGTCCAGTCCTTCGTCTCGGGGAAGGAGATCGGTCCGACGAACGTCGCACTCGATCGCTCGGTGTCCTCCGCGTCGTCGAGGAAGGCCGTCTGCTTGTTGCCGTCGATCGATTGCTGGGCGGCGAGGCGACGCACCATGCGGCTCTGCGAAAGGAGCTGGCGGACGATCGCGTTGTCGGGCGCCAGTTGAGCCGCCTTCTTCGCGATCGCCTCGGCCTCGGGAAATCGGCGCTCGTCGACGAGCACGTTGTACTCCTCGACGAGCATGGCGAGCCGCTCGTCGACCTCCACCCGCTTGGCGCGTTCCCGGTCGATCTGGGCCTCGATCGTCGCGTTCTTGCGGTCGAGGGAAATCTCGGCCCGCCGCTTGCCGCTGGCGTCCTCGATGTCGCGACGCGTGCGTTCAATCCTCCGCTCGAGCTGGCCGCGGGCGTCGGCGGGCAGCTGTTCGGCCGCCACACGGGAAGCGATCCCGTCGAGGATCGCCATCGCCTCGGCGGGCGACTTCTGGGCGACGCGCTTCGCTTCCAACTGCTTGGCTGCGACCTCGGCGGAGAGCTTGGCGACCACGAGATCCTTCACCGCCGACGGATCGGTGGCGCCGGCGGGTGCGGGGTCGGGAAGTTCCTCGCGCGGCGGTCCGGCGAGGGCCCGTTCGATGACCCGCCGTGCGGCCGCCGCCTCGTCGGCTCCGCTCGCCGCCGCCTCGCCCGGCTCGTCCTCGGCGCCCGGCGCAGCCGGGCTCGCGAGGCAGAGGGCGAGAAGGGCGGCGCAGCCGATCCAGTCGCGACAGTCGAGGGTGCGGGCCATGGATGGAGTCCCTGGGGACGGGGGCGGAAATGCGGTGGGACAAGTACCGGTCGCCTGCGCCGCGGGTCAAGGCCACCCGTGCCTTCGAAGAAAAGCCGGTTTCGCCGGGGAAAATCGGCTCTGCGTCGGGCGGTGCCGGCGTCGCCCCGCAGCGCGGGGGAGGGCGACGCCCCGGCCGCCCCGTTGCCTAGGCGACCCTGGGTGCGGCCAGGGCACGCTCGACCGTGTCGAGCAACTGGTCGATGCGGAACGGCTTGAAGAGCACCAGGTCGATCCCGGCCTGGCGAGCCTTCACGATCGAGTGGCCCGGGTCGTAGCCGAAGCCCGTCATCAGCACCAGCGGCACGTGCTCGAGGATCTCCTGCAGCTTGAGCAGCAGTTGATAGCCGCTGAGATCGGGCAGCCGGATGTCGGAGATGATCACGTCGTAGGCCTCGCGGCCGAGGGCTGCCCGGACCATCGAGGTGGCCTCGGCGCCGTCGCGGGCGGTCTCCACGGTGCAGCCGTACCTCTCGAGAAGGGCATGGGCGGCGACCCGCACCTGATCGTCGGCGTCGACGACCAGAATCCGACGGCCGGAGAGGGCGGGCCGCCGCTCGCCCTGCCGGAACTGGGCGTGGGCGGAGCTCGGTTTCATCTTCTCGCCCACCTTCTGGATCACCTGCTTGATGTCACGGGCGTTCCGCAGGATCCGCTGCAGGCGCTCCACCACGTCGGCGTCGTGGCCGATGTACCGCTCCATCACGTTCACGGCGTCGTTGAGGATGTCGTCGACCGGCAGGGCGACGGCCCCGTGAATCGCCTCGATGCTCTCGGCGGCGGTGGAAGCCTTCTCGGCCACGAGCAGTTCGAGGGTGTTGAGGGCGGCCGCGACGTCGCGGGAAAAGATCTCCAGAAACTGCAGGTCCGTGTCCGTGAAGCCGCCCGGCTCGGGGGTTTCGACGTTGAACGTGCCGATCACATGGTCGTGAAGCAGGAGCGGAACCGTGAGCGAGCTCTTCGCGCCCTTGCAGCCCTCGAGGTAGCGCGGGTCCTTCGTCGTGTCGGCGCACAGGTAGCTCCGGCCCGTGGCGGCGACGTAGCCTGTCACGCCATTGTGCTCGGGCCGTGCGTAGAGGATTCTCGCCTCAGCCTCGGGCTGCATGCCCTCGGCGAGGAGGGGCTCGAGCCGGCCGGTCTGCTGGTCGAGCAGGCGGATTTCCACCACGTCGAACTGGAGCAGGTCCTTCGAGTAGTGGATGATGTTGCTCTTGAGCAGATCGATCCGCTCCTGCACCGTCATGTCGGCGAGTTCGGATGGCGAGAGGTCGGCGAGTTTCTGGCCGGCCTGATGGATGGCGGCGCGTTTCTGCTGCTCGAGGATGGTGTGCGTGACGTCGCGCACGGCGGCCACGACGCTGTGGGATCCGGGGACCGGGGCCGCGAGGACGTGCAGGTAGCGGTTGTCCTTCGTGCGCAGGGTCGCGGCCACCACGGCGTTGCCGGCGACGGCGGTGGCGAACGGATGCGGATCGATGCCGATCACTTCCGGGTCGCAGAGGGCCTCGAAAAAGCCGCGGCCCTCGGGTTTCCGAGGGCCGCACCAGGAAGCGAACAGCTCATTCGACCACCGCACGCACGTGGCGTCACCGGCCGCCGTCGGTGGGGCGACGTCCACGACGACCACGCCGTCGGGAAGCTGGTCGAGGATCACCGCCGGGGAGCGTGCGGCAGACGCCGCGACGTCCGCCGCGCGATCGAGAGATCCGCCGCCTGTGGCCACCGACTGCCCTCCGTGCCGCGTGTATCGACTGCGAAAAGTATAATTTCGGCACGGGTGGTCGCCAAATCACCCGCCGGCGTTGCCGGTGGGGGTGGTCATCCTATACTCCTCAAGGCATCCTCCTTCGATCGCCCACGAGGTCGCGCCGTGCCCGAGCCCGAGCCGAGTTTCTTCACGCGGCATCAGTTCCTGATCTACAGGCTGTTCTCGCTCTCGGGCCTGGTTCCCGTGGGCGCGTTCCTGATCGTGCACCTCGTGACGAACGCTTCGGTGCTCGCTGGCCCCGGCACCTTCCAGTCGCGGGTCGACATGATCCACTCGCTCGGCCCGTTGCTCGTGCCGATCGAGTGGGCCTTCATCTTTCTGCCGATGCTGTTTCACGCGACCGTGGGGTTCGTGATCATCGCGGGCGGGTTGCCGAACGTGGGCTCGTATCCCTATGTCGGCAACGTCCGCTACACGCTCCAGCGGGCGACGGGCATGATCGCGTTCGCCTTCATCATCTGGCACGTGCTGCAGTTGCACTGGATGGGCGCTCCGCTCGGCGGCGGGAAGTTCGACCCTCACCACGCCTCCAGCTCGGCGGCCGTAGCGCTCCAGCCCGTGGGGGTCGCGATCCTGTACGCGATCGGCATCCTCTCGGCAGTGTTCCACTTCGCCAATGGACTCTGGACGCTCGGCATCACCTGGGGGCTGTGGACGAGCCCCGGGGCCATGCGGCGGGCGAACTGGATCAGCGTCGCCGTCGGCATCCTGCTCGGAGCCGCCGGGCTCGGGGCGCTCGGGGGCATGCGGAGGCTCGACATCGAGCAGGCGAAGGTGATCGAAAACCGGATGGACGACGTGAAGCGGATGCTCGAGGGGCAGGCGCCGGCCTCCGAGCCGGCCGTCCGGGTTCCTGCCGCGGCCCCCGCGCGGCCCGTATCGGCGCCGGTTTCATCCGCTGGGAGGTGACGACGATGGCCCAACCCCGTGTGCTCGTGATCGGTGGCGGTCTGGCGGGCCTGGCGGCCACGATGCGGCTTGCCGAGCTGGGCGTGAGCGTCGATTTGGTGAGCCTGGTGCCGGTGAAAAGGTCGCACAGCGTATGCGCCCAGGGCGGCATCAACAGCGTCAACGCGCTCACGCGTCAGCAGGGCGACACCGAGTGGAAGCACTTCGATGACACCGTCTACGGCGGTGACTTCCTGCAGCATCAGCCTCCTGTGAAGGAAATGGCCGACTGGGGGCCGCGGATCATCGACCTGATGGACCGTCTCGGCGTGCCCTTCAACCGCACGCCAGAGGGTTTTCGCGACCAGCGTCGCTTCGGCGGCACGCTCTACAAGCGGACGGCCTTCGCGGGCGCGACCACGGGCCAGCAACTGCTCTACGCGCTCGACGAGCAGGTGCGGCGTTACGAGGTCGAGGGGCGGGTGAAGAAGTGGGAGTTCTGGGACTTCCTGGAGCCGGTTCTCGACGACGGCGGCCGGTGCCGGGGCGCCGTCTGTCAGGACCTCGTCACGATGAAGTTCCACGCCTTCCCGGCGGACGCGGTGATCCTCGCCAGCGGCGGCTGCGGCCTGCTCTACGGCCGATCGACCATGGGGCAGCGCCGTGAGCCGGGCCTATCAGGCCGGCGCGTGGTATGGCAACGGCGAGTTCATCCAGGTGCATCCGACCGCCATCCCGGGCGCCGACAAGCTGCGGCTGATGAGCGAGAGCGCCAGGGGTGAGGGGGGGCGGGTCTGGGTGCCGCGGAAGCCCCAGGATGAGCGCGACCCGCGCGACATTCCTGAGGCGGAGCGGTGCTACTTCCTCGAGGAGCGGTATCCGAAGTACGGCAACCTCGTGCCCCGCGACATCGCCACCCGCGAGATCTTCGACATCTGCACGACCGACGGGCTGTCGGTCGAGAGGGACCGCCTCTGCGTGTACCTCGACCTCACGCACCTCCCGCGGGAGATGCTCGACCGCAAACTCGGTGGCATCCTCGACATCTACGAGAAGTTCCAGGGCGTCGATCCGCGGGTCGTTCCGATGAAGATCTTCCCGGCCGTCCACTATTCGATGGGCGGTTTGTGGGTCGATTACCAGCGCAGCGCCACCGGGGGCATGGAGGAGGGGGCTGTCCGCAACCAGCAGACGAGCATCCCCGGGCTCTACGCGGTCGGCGAGTGCGACTACCAGTACCACGGTGCCAACCGCCTCGGGGCCAACTCGCTGCTGTCCTGCATCTTCAGTGGGCTGTTCGTGGCGCCGAGCATCGTGACGTCGGGGGCTGCGCCGACCAAGGGGGATCCCGGCCGGCTCTTCGCGTCGGCCGTGCGGCGCCAGGAGGAGCGGCACGAGTCGCTCATCGCCCGGCGTGGTGGCGGCGAGAACCCGTATGCCCTCCACCAGGAACTCGGAAACCTGATGACCAGGGTGGCGACCGTGGTTCGTCGCAACGAGCAGCTCACCGCGGCCTACGCCGAGGTGTGCAAGCTCGAGGAGCGCTGGCAGAGGTGCTCTCTCTCCGACACGGGCAACTGGACGAACCAGAACGTCGTGTTCACCAAGGCTCTCGGCGACATGTTTCCGGTGGCCAAACTGATCCTCAAGGGTGCGCTGCTCCGCGACGAGTGCCGCGGCGCGCACTACAAGCCGGCGTTCGCGATGCCCGGCATCGCGGCCACGGAGCCTGCGGCCAAGCGGCGCGAGGCGGAGGAGTGGTGCGATCGCTTCGAGGAGAACACGCGGAAGTGGCTCAAGAGCACGATCGCCCGCCATGGGGCCGACGGCCATCCCCAGATCTCGTACGAAGACGTCGACACCTCTCTCATTCCGCCGCGACCGCGGCTGTATGGCCTGGTGGGCGGCGACGTGATCGAGGAGGTTTGGAAGGAGCGGAGCCAGAAGGCGCCCGCAGAGAGCGTCGCCGTGGGGGTGGGCGTGCCGGTGGGTGCCGGCACATGACGCGTCTGTCACGAGAGCGAGGCGAGCGATGATCCAGCGAGCGGATTCAGGCCACGACAACCTTCCTACGGGGCAGGGGGCCGTCCCTGCAGACACCCCGAGGACGATCCACGTGAGGGTGCTGCGGCAGGACGCGCCCGGCGAGGAGAGCTACTGGGAGCGGCACGCGGTTCCGTACGAGCCCAATATGAACGTGATCAGCGTGCTGCAGAGGATCGCCGAGCGGGCGCGAGCGGAGGATGGCCGCGAAGTGCCGCCGGTCGCGTGGGATTGCAGCTGCCTCGAAGAGGTGTGTGGATCCTGCACGATGCTCGTCAACGGCCGCACGCGGATGGCGTGCTCGGCGCTGGTGGATCGACTGCTGGAGGAGAATCCGTCGGAAATAGAGCTGCGGCCGATGTCGAAGTTTCCAGTCGTGCGCGACCTCAAGGTCGACCGCGGCCGCCTGTTTCGCGCGTTGGAGCGGGTCAAGGCGTGGGTGCCGGTGGATGGGTCCTACGACCACGGTCCCGGCCCGCGCATCTCGCCGGAGGAGCAGGAGGAGGCCTATCCGCTCTCCGAGTGCATGAGCTGCGGCTGCTGCCTCGAGGCCTGCCCGCAGTACACGCGGATCGAGATCGTCCAGCGCGAGGACGAGTCGGACGTGGATTTTGCGCGGCGGCGGGCCGCCGCCTACGACAAGGCCTTCCTCGGCGCGCACGCCGTGAGCCAGGCCGTGCTGTTCAATTCGCATCCCACCGGCAGGATGATCGCCGACGAACGGATGACCGCCCTGACGAGCGCGGGCGGCATCCAGATGTGCGGCAACGCCCAGAACTGCGTGGCCGTGTGCCCGAAGCACATCCCGCTGACGCGTTCGATAGCGCGGGCAGGCAGGGCCGCCACGATGTGGGCGATCAGAAAGCTTTTCGACCGCTGACGGACGGACCGCGCCGGGGCCCTGAAAATCGCCGAAACGGTGGGCGGGGCGGGATGAGGTTTGCCGGTCGGTGCCGGCCGTGGTAGGGTTTCAGGGGAAAGCGTGTTCACGAGCCGCCGAGGAACGGCGGCGGGACGGATTTCACGAGGAGTTCGAGTGGCTTTTGAATCATGGGGTGGGGCGCCGGCGGAGCCGGGAGCGCCCGCCGGATCGCAACGGGGCGCCGCGGAACAGCCGCCTGGCAGCCCCGCCGACGCCGCTGCCGGTGGTTTTCGGGCTCTCGGGCTCTCGCCGGCGACGCTCGCCGGGGTCGATCGTGCGGGGTACACGGTGCCCACGCCGGTGCAGGCCGGGCTGATCCCACGGGCGTTGACCGGCATCGACGTGCTCGGCCAGGCCCGAACCGGCACCGGAAAGACGGCGTCGTTCGTGCTGCCGATCCTCGAGCGCGTGATGACGCCGGGCCGGGCCGGGGGCCCGCGGGCGCTCGTGCTCGTGCCCACGCGTGAACTCGCCGTCCAGGTCCGCGACGAATTCGAGAAACTCGCCCACGGGACGAAAATCCACTGTGTCGCCGTCTACGGCGGCAAGCCGATCAAGGGACAGATCGACAAACTCGCGCGTCATCCTGCCGTGGTCGTGGGTACTCCGGGCCGCGTGCTCGACCACATGAGCCGGGGCACCATCTCGCTGTCGGCGCTCGAGATCGTCACGCTCGACGAGGCGGACCGGATGCTCGACATCGGCTTCCGCCCGGACATCGAGAAGATTCTTCGTCGCTGCCCCGACAGCCGGCAGACGCTCCTGCTCTCGGCGACGGTGCCACCGCCGGTGCAGAAGATCGCCCAGCGGTACATGCGTGATCCCGAGATCCTCGATTTTTCGACCAACGAGATCTCCGTCGAGACGATCGAGCAGTTCTATTTCACCGTCGACCCGACGCGGAAGTTCGACCTCCTCGAGCGGCTGCTCGAACGCGAGAATCCGCGGCAGGTGATCGTGTTCTGTCGCACGAAGCGCGGCACGGACAAGATCTACGAGCGGCTTTCTCGGCGCCGCGGCCGCGGCGGGCACCAGGACGAAATCGCCTGCATCCACGGTGACCTCTCGCAGAGCGTGCGTGACCGCGTGATGAAGCAGTTCCGCGAGGGCACCGTGAAGGTGCTCGTCGCGACCGACGTCGTGGGCCGTGGTATCGACGTTTCCAGCCTCTCGCACATCGTCAATTATGACATCCCCGAGTTTTGCGATGACTACGTGCACCGCGTGGGCCGCACCGGGCGCATGGGCCGCGAGGGCGTGGCCTACACGTTCGTGGCGCCCGACGAGGGGCCGCAGCTCACCCGGATCGAGATGCGGATCGAAAAGCTCCTGAAGCGAGACGAGATCGAGGGCTTCGAGGCCTTCGATCGCCGGAAGTCGGCTCCGCTGGTGGTTCGGAACGGGTTGGAGAAACCCGCCGAAGCCTCTCCCGCGGCCGAGCCGGCCCCGGAGCAGCCGAAGCGGCCGACGTCGGCGACGCTCCTCGGCAAGGGCCGGGCCCCGAAGCGGTTCCGCCGCGCCCTCTAGATGACGTGCCGATCATCGAGGGCGTTGCAGCAGCGGCTCGAAAGCCTCGCATCGGCGGGCGTCACCGATCTGCCACGGTCGAGGGCGCCCGCACTGCCGACAGCCGTCGTCGAGCCGCTGGCCGAGGGACGACCGTCTGAGAGCGGGCGCGAAGCGGCGCTCGAGATCATCCGTGCCGAGGTGGCCGCGTGCCGCCGTTGCGAGGCGCTCGCCTGCGCACGGACGAACACCGTCTTCGGCGCGGGATCCGCGGCGGCGAGGCTCTGCTTCCTCGGCGAGGCGCCGGGGGCCGACGAGGACGTCTCGGGCGTGCCCTTCGTCGGTCGTGCCGGGCAATTGCTCACGAAGATCATCGAGGCCTGCACGCTTTCGCGCGACGAGGTCTACATCCTCAACGTGCTCAAGTGCCGGCCTCCGGGCAACCGGCAGCCGTCTCCGGAGGAGGTGGCCAAGTGCCGTGAATACTTCGAGCGCCAGTTGCAGGTCGTCGCCCCGGAATTCATCTGCTGCCTCGGCACCACCGCGGCCCAAGCACTCCTCCACACGACCGAGCCGATCGGCAGACTGCGGGGGCGGTGGTTCCAGCACGGCGCCGCGCACGTGATCTGCACCTACCATCCGTCGTATCTGCTGCGAAACCCGGCAGCCAAGCGCGACGTGTGGGACGACATGAAACTGCTGATGGCTCGGATGGGGGTGAGACTCTAGCGGGGGCGGATGCCCGGGGCCGAAAAAGGCTCAAGGTTACGGTCGTAGCGATCCGATCATCTTTCCGGGTCGTCGGGGTGGGGAGCAGCCGCTCGAGGGAGTCGGTGTCGGCCGATCGGCCGAC